>CAZLJB010000195.1:0-6363 GCA_964559195.1 uncultured Anaerolinea sp.
CGGCTGTGCGAATAACAAACAAGTCACCCAGGCCACGATCAAAGACAAGTTCCGGGGGTACGCGTGAATCAACACATCCCAAAATAGTTGCAAATGGGTGCTGACCCTTGGCTATAAGAACGCCGGACAGCCGCTTCGAAAAACGTCTTCCGGCTCAATCAAATCACTGGTTACTGAAAGGTTAATCTGGCGCATCCGGTGGGATCTCGAACTCAGGTTTCTAGTGACCGGGCTCATTCCCCAACCCAGACGCGCCGGAAAAGAAAAACCTTTTCACCGCGAAGGCGGAAAGTTTAAAAAGGGAAATGCAAGGTTTTCCTGGCGATCTTTAAATTTAGGCCACTATGGTTTTTTTTCGTGTATTTGGTGTATTTCGTGGTAAAAGGTAAAGGTCGTCCGCGCGGAGCTCTGCCGGCAAGATCTAAAGAGAGTAGATAATTTTTTTAGCAGCGTTTTGGCAGGAAAATCATCCGCCAAAAGGCTACTTGCAGGGGCAAACCATTGGCAGGGGCTCACTGTGTGGCAAAATTAAAACCGCCAGGATGGGTTTTCTCCAGTTCAAGAAAAAATATCTATCTCTGAAAGGCGCTCAGCAAGGCAAGCAGACCAAAGAGAGTGATGATGGCGCCGGAAAAACGGTTGACCCACTGCAGCAGGCCGGCATTGATTTTCTCGCGGAACAACCCGACCCCGCCGCCCAATAGCAGCCACCAGGCCGCCGAGCCGCTGAAAACACCCAGCACCAATATGCCGGCGGCGCTGTAGCTGCCGCTGGTGCCGGCCAATCCCAACCCGGCAAAGATCGCCGCAAATGAGATGATCGTCATGGGATTGGTGAGCGTCAGGAAAAAAGTGGAAGCATATGCTCCCCACAGGCCGCTGCCCCTGGCGCTGGCTGCCTGTTCAGCCGGCTTTGCCAACCAGGTGCGGAGCCCCAGGTAGCACAAGAAGAGCCCGCCCACCAGGCGCAGCCAGACCTGTTGGCTGACCAGGAAATTTGAAATGAAGGTCAGGCCAAAACCGGCAATACAACCATACAGCGCATCTGCCGTGGCAGCACCTAACCCGGAAACAATACCGGAAGCTCGCCCCTCGGCCAGGGTGCGCCGGATACATAAAACCCCGATCGGACCCACCGGCGCGGCGATCGAAAAACCAATCACCAGGCCACGCACGTAAAATGAAACGTCCATTTAGCCTCCCAAACTCAACGCAGCCAGGCCCAAATCAAGAAAATCGTCAGCAAGGTTACCCAGACCCAGCCCCAACCACCCGGATCAGCCGGGCCGCTGCCCAGACCGATTGGCTGGATGCGCAGCACCGGCAAATCGGCACTCTTCAGAAGCAGTTCTGCATCGGTAATCATAAACGGATTGTAGCCTTCAAAGAAACCGGCAAACCCGGCGTTCTGCAATACCCGGCGGGTAACCAACAGGCGCTCTTGCGGGTCAGTCACCTCAGTGACCTGTCCAAGGATGGCGCCACCCGGCAGGATCACTTCAACCTGCGGATTAGCTATCAGATTACGATACCAATCTGAAGACTGCCGCCCACCAGAAAGACAGTAAACACTGCCATTGTGGATGGCGTAATTGACCGGGGCATAGCGCAGCTTGCCGGTTTTGCGTCCCACCGGCTTGAGCAGCATGATATAGCCCGAGAGCGGGTTGCCGAAAAAGAAACCCAAGCCCAGCCGGAAGACCGGCACCATGAAAAACTTATTGACAAACCAGAATATCTTTCGCAACAAAGGTGGCATGGGGTCTCCTTTTTACCATCCGATTATCATTCCAGTTCCAGTTCAACCACCGTATCAATTTCATCCGCTAGCCGCGAAGATGGGAAATCGATAAACGCATCCTGGCTGTAATCTGCTGTTACCCAGGAGTGCGCAAGTTTGATTTCCGACCCATCCGCCAGCAGACGGACTTTTTTGATCTTGCCATTCAATCCTCTGAAGTTGACTGGCCCAATCCCACGCTCGAAGATATGCGCGTAAAGCCGGCTGCCCAGGCGGGTATAACGACCCCACCCCGGCTTGGGCAAATATGCCGAACCGCAGCCCTGGATACTGGTCTGGTTTATGCGCAGCCATTGACCCACTTCCGCCAGGATGCGCTCACAATCAGGCGGGATCCGGCCCCTGGCATCCGGTCCAACATTAAGCAGCATGTTTCCATTTTTACTGACACACTCCACCAGAGCGTGAATCACCTGCCGGGCTGATTTATAGTCCTGATCGGCGGCGCAGTAACCCCAATGATTGTTGAGGGTCAGGCAGGCCTCCCAGGGCACCGGCAGGCCATCGTCACCGCACAAACCTTCGGCCGGAATGATCTGTTCCGGGCAGGCAAAATCCCCGGAATATAGCATGGGAGTGCCAGTGCCAAAGCTGTGGTTGCCCTCGCCGCTGGCTCCCAAGCGGTTATCGATCAGGATACCGGGCTGCAAGCTGCGCACTTTTTGAACGAGCTCGGTCGCCCGCCAGGCTTCACCAGTCAGGCTGCCGTACGAAAAATCAAACCAGATGATATCAATCCGGCCATAATTGGTCAGCAACTCGCTGACCTGGGCATGGAAATAATCCAGGTATTTCGAAAAATCGCGCGGTTGGCCCTGATATTGCGGGTTATTGCGCATTGGGTGGTGTTGATCGCCGTAGGCGGGGTATTGCTCGTGGTGCCAATCCAGCAGGGAATAATACAGCCCGACCTTCAGACCTTCGGCTCGGAAAGCTTCCACAAATTCACGCACCAGATCGCGTCTGGCGTGGGTATTGGTAGATTTATAAGCAGTCTGCTGGCTATCCCACAGGCAAAAACCGTCATGGTGCTTGGCGGTCAGAACGGCATACTTCATACCGGCCTGGCGGGCGGCTCTGGCCCACTGAGCAGGCTGGTATTCGAGGGGGTCAAATTCGTCGAAGAATTTTTCATAATCGCGCTGATGAATACATTCCTCACTCATGATCCATTCGCCACGCGCCGGGATGGCATACAGCCCCCAATGAATAAACATTCCAAAGCGGTCTTCCAAAAACCATTTTGTGCGTTCTGTGCGGGCTGCGATTAGAGGATTTTCGTTTTCGCTCATTACATACCAACCTTTCCGTTGAAGCAAATTATAACCGCCCGAGATCAGAACAGCCCATAAGCCGACAATTTCAATTTGAACTGAAATAAGAGTCTACTGCAAAAAGCCTTAACCGCAGAGAACGCTGGGTTCGCAGAGCTTAAACTTTAACCAAACCGCAAAAAATAAACCTCATTAATGATGAATCCGTAAAAATACTCAGCGTTCTCGGCGCGCTCCGCGGTAAAAGCTCCTTTTTGCAGAAGAGTCAAATAATGAAAGGGTAAATTTTTGGAGCTGAGCGGATCATTTTGGATGGGTCATTCTCATTTCCAACGTGACTGAAGCACGTGGTGGTATGATATTGATAAAATTGTGGCCGGTCGCAAACCCGGGTCATGCATCCTGAATCAAAGAAAGAGGTTTTTTTATGACAATTCGAGTCTGTCTCGCAGGCGCCACCGGATGGGCAGGCTCAGCCCTGGCCCTGGCCATCGCCAATACCACTGACATCCACCTGAGTTCAGCCATCTCCCGGACGCAGGCCGGTAAAAACCTGGGCGAGGTGCTCCAACAGCCGCTGTTAACCTGCCCGGTCTACGCCAGTGCACAGGAAGCCCTGACCCAACCCTGTGATGTATTTTTTGAGTTCACAAAACCAGAGGTCGCCAAAGCCAATGTCCTGGCAGCGCTGGAGCATGGCGCGCATGTGGTGATCGGCACCTCCGGGCTGACAGATGCGGATTTTGCCGAAATAGAATCAGCCGCCGAACGACGGCAGCGGGCAGTCCTGGCAGTGGGCAACTTTGCCCTGACCGTGGTGCTGTTGCAAAAATTTTCCGAGATGGCTGCCAGGCTTATTCCACAGTGGGAGATTATTGACTATGCCAGCGACGGCAAGCGGGATGCGCCCAGCGGAACCGTGCGCGAACTGGCGCACCGCCTTTCCGCCATCCGGCCCTCAGAACTGAGCGTGCCGTTGGATCAAGTCCAGGGACCAATTGAGACACGGGGCGCGCGCATGTCGGGATCACAGGTGCATTCCATCCGGCTGCCCGGTTATACCATTTCAGCTGAAATCATTTTTGGGATGCCTGATCAAAAATTGACCATCCGGCATGACTCGGGCAGCAGTGCCCAGCCGTATGTGGATGGCGCGCTGCTGGCAATCCGGAAGGTCTCCGGCTTGTCCGGCTTGAAGCGCGGGCTGGATCAGGTGCTTGAACTGTAACATTATGGCTGTTGCAGACCAAAAAAAAGAAGTATTTTTTTTTGAGTTTTCACGGGAAGAGCACCCGTGAAAACTCAAATTGCAGGGAAAACCACTGGCTTGGGTTCGTCCCGGCGGCAAAAACAAAGACCAAAGAGCGTGCTTTGCGTTGCGAGGCATGTTCGCTGGCAGGGAAAACCACCGGCTTGGATTCGTCTCGGCGGCAAAAACAAAGACCAAAGAGCGTGCTTTGCGTTGCGAAGCTTGTTCGCTGGCAGGGAAAACCACCGGCTTAGGTTCGTCTCGGCGGCAAAAACAAAACTGAAGAGTGGTAAGTGGATAGGATTATTTTTAGATAGGAGGTGTTGGTAATATGAGCCCAATCCGTATGTCACGCATCGAAACAGGCATCCGCACTGTGATTGAATTCAATCAGGCCTTCAACCGGCATGACGTCGCTGGAATGATGAGCCTGATGAGCGCTGATTGTGTCTTTGAAAACACGGCTCCGGCCCCGGATGGCACGCGTTATCAGGGCCGCGAAGCGATAACGCGCTTCTGGCAGGACTTCTTCATCGAGTCACCCGCTTCTCAGATTGAAATTGAAGAGATCTTTGGCCTGGGCTTGCGCTGCATTATGCGTTGGAAATACAGCTGGGTGGATCAGGCCGGCAAACAGGGCCATGTGCGCGGGGTCGATCTTTTCAAAGTGCAAGGTGGCTTGATCTGCGAAAAGTTGTCGTATGTCAAAGGTTAGGCTGGCAAGAACCTACTTTCCAGGCGTTTTCGGGCCGAAGCTCGATCATCAAAGCCCCAGGCGATAAGGTTCGGTCTGGATGGGCGTGGTGACAACTGCGCCCGTTTCGGTCATCAAGACATTCACTTCACTGCGAATACCGATGTGACCCAGGTAAACGCCCGGCTCAACGGTCACCGCCAGCCCAGGCAGCAGCAAACGCGTATCATGCGTTTCCCAATCATCCAGGTTGACACTCGGCCCATGCGGAGCATTGCGCCCCAGGCTGTGACCCAAGCGGTGCCGAAAGGCTACGCCATACCCACGCGCGCTGATCAGGTCACGCGCCGCCCTGTCGACTTGCCAACCGTATTGCACCTGGCGGCCAGTCAGCAGCTTCAAGGCCAGGTCGCGCGCATCGCGCACCGTCTCCCAAACTCGTAGATATTCTTCGCCCGGTTCGCCTGCGAAACCGACCCAGGTGATATCCGCCATGGGTCGATCTGGCAAGCCAGCCCACAGATCGATCAGTACGCACTCTCCCATTTGCAGGGCGCGTTGGGATTGGGGATTGGGAGCATAATGCCCATCGCTGGCATGGCTGCCAAAGGCCACGATCGGCTGATGGTCAAATTGCAGGCCGTGGGCCTGCAGCTCGGCCACCAGCACGGACTGCACCTCAAGCTCGGTCACCGGTTGCTGAGCCAATAGCCTGGAGTGGATCAATTGAAAAGCCAAATCCTTGGCCTGGATGACACCCCGCACCGCCAGATCATGCGCTACGCGATCATCCACATTCCAGGTCAAAAAATGCTGGAGCAGGTCGGCGCTGGAAACAATTTCCACCCCGCAGGCGCGCACGCGTTCGAGCGTGCCGCCATCCACATAGCTGACATTGGGGACTTCGCCACCCGGGCTGTACTCCATGGCAATCCGGCTTGCTACCTGTAGCGTCTCGCGCAACTGCTCGTCCAACTGCTCATGCGAGGCAAAATCCTTGCGGAGCAGGTCCGCCCCTGGCAGGACTTCCAACCAGGAACCGGCCTCAATGCGGTGATGGATCAGGCTGGCAGGCCCCTGGGCAGGGATGTACAGGAACCAGCGCCGCGTCAGAATGCCGCGCCCCAGGTCCAGAAGCTGGGCCGGGAATGGATTCAAACCTTTGTAATCGTACAACAACCAGCCATCCAACCCTGCGGCGCGTAGCACGGTCTGCAAGCTGGCAATTTTTGAGGGGGAGGTCATGGGCTAAGCTTCCTTTTTTTCTAGAAAAGTCCTGGGAGTGTAGATATACAACACCCAGGACTTTAGATCGTTATTGGTACTCATCGAAAATCACAGGCAG
>CAZLJB010000196.1:0-6332 GCA_964559195.1 uncultured Anaerolinea sp.
CCAAGCGGTTCTTTGAATTCGCGCAAGGCATTTGCAAGATCACGCACAACATCCCCGCGTTTTGGAGCTGGTACTTCGCGCCATTTATAAAATGACCCTTGCGCTGTCGAAGCAACTTTTTCATAAGTTTCAGGTGTAGCCTGAATAATTTTGGCGATCGGCTCACCTGATGTGGGGTTGTAAGAAATCAACTCCTTTCCGTTGGAGTCCATCAACCAGCCATCCACCCCTGTGCAGGCGCCAGCGTTAATAGGCGAAATATTTAATTTTTCTAATAGATTATTCATGTGATTATCCTTTATTAAACAACATTGTATTCCTGGATCAAACGACCTTCTTCGAAGCGTCTTAGATCAAGCATGGAAACATCCACGCTTGAAAATTTATCATCCAATATCTTTTCAGCCATTAACTTTCCTGAAATTGGCCCATGCATAAACCCATGTCCTGAAAACCCAGCGCAAATATAATAGCCATCTACTTTTGTTTTTCCAAAAATAGGATGAGCATCGGGTGTTACTTCATATAATCCTGCCCAGTGCGCTGCACGCTGGGCTCTTTCCAGCAAAGGCATTCGCTCGATTGCGGCTTCAAAGTTATTCAATTCAAATTCTTCATCCACATTTTGGTCATAACCAGCCTGTTCATTTTGATTGCTCATCCCTATCAACAAGCCCTCACCTTCGCGGTGAAAATAAAGAGATTTCGCAAAATCAATCACAAATGGGAAATCACTTTGGATTTCTTTTAAGGGATTGGTTGTAAACATCTGCCTGCGGATGGGGACAATCGGGATATCGATTCCGGCCATTTTCCCGATTTTACTAGCCCATGGGCCGGCTGTGTTTAATATCCTACGTGTCTCGATTATGCCATTTGTTGTTTGAACATTTTCTATCGCATCGCCATTCAACTGAATTCCAACTACTTCCACTCCAGTGAAAACTTTTGCACCAAGTTTCTGGGCTGCGCCGATGTACCCCATCACCACGCTATTTGGATCGACAATCCCATCTTTCTGGTTGAATGTGCCGCAAATGGCATCATCAAATTTCATCAAAGGTAATCGTTTACGTACTTCATCTCCGCTCAGGAGTTGGGTTTGTGCTCCAAGTTGATTTTGAAGTTTTACATTGTGAATGAAAGTGGTTTCGTCTTGCTTGTTTGTAGCGATAATCAAATATCCGCATTGTTTGTAGCTCACCTCCTGACCAATTTCTTCTTTAAATCGTTCCAACATTGGCAAGCTTTCAAGCGACAATTGGATATTGATTTCAGTGGAAAATTGATACCGTACTCCACCTGCACACCGGCCTGTTGCTCCTTGCCCAAAAAATTCATCTTTTTCGAGCAGTACGATATTTTTCAGACCGCGTTGTGCAAGATGGTAAGCTGCACTGGCTCCCATTACTCCCCCACCAATAATGACAATTTCTGCTGTGTTCGGTAGTTCACTCATGTTGGTTGTCCTTTTTCGATTTAGAAAATTAGATCCTGACCGAGGTGCAGGATCTGTGCATTTTTGAGAGCCAGTTGAGCAGCCATTGTATCCTGAACGGCTATCCCAACAGATTTGAAATATGTGATTTCTTGATTGGATTGCCTGCCTGGTTTTTTACCCAATACAATCTCGCCTAGCTCCGCAAAAACATGTGATTCGCTGATGACCCCACTAAGGATCGGTTTGATCAGATCGCCAGATTCAGCCAATACTGCCGAACGGGAATCAACCACTACTTTTGCACGTTGGATGGTTTCCGCTGGCACTTCCTGCATATCGGGTGTGTAAGACCCAATGGCTGAGATGTGTGTCCCTGGTTTGATATCTTTGTCCTGGAAAACGGGGGATAAGGAAGTCGTGGCGGTGCAAATAATGTCTGCATCAGCCACTGCTTCCTGACCAGACACCGCCAGCCGGATGTCCTGGGGAATTGGTCCTTTTCCTGACATTTCTTTTACAAAGATATCTGCTCTTTGCCTATCTGAGTCGTAAACCCAGACTTTGTTGATTTTCCGAACAGAGCAAGCTGCTTCGAGCTGCGTGCGTCCTTGTGCGCCGGCCCCGAAGATGGCTAACACGTGACTGTCCTTGCGGGCTAAAATATCAATGGCTGCACCACTTCCGGCGCCTGTGCGGATGGCAGTAATTGTGCCACCTTCAAGTAAGGCAATCACCCTGCCAGTCTCTGGATCCAGCGCCAGGACCGCCGCCTGAATTAGAGGCAAGCCACGCGACAGGTTGGCGGGAAAGATTGAAACGACTTTAATGGCCAGGGCTTCCGTTTCATCAGTTTGAACATAAGCAGGCATAAAGATGCTGACGGCTTCATGGGCAGGCATGGTCAGGCGTGTTCGCAGGGGCACAATTGCTTTATTGCTGGAGAGAGATGCATAAGCCTGCTTCATGGCCTCAATTACTTCAAGCATGGGCAGGGCTTTGCGGACTTCTTCGGAATTGAGTATCAGCATGAATTTCTCCTGGGGATACAATGAGCAGAGTAAACGCTCGCAGATTGCTGCTGATTGGGTTAATCATCGGATGCTTGCGGATGCAAGCCATTTTGCAAGATTAAAATACCGTCAAAAGGAAAGAAAAATGTTCTCGACGGCGAGATTTTGGTTTCCATTTTGCGGCATTATTGTTTGGACCGTAAACTGACAACCTTGCTTGCTTGTTTATGTTCCATGTGGCCATTAATGGAGAATTTGTTGATCCTATTCCATACCCAGATAGGCTTTTTGAACAGTCGGATTCTTTTTGAGATTTTCAGATGTATCGCTAATTACAATTTCACCGGTTTGTAAAACATACCCGCGATGGGCAATTGAAAGAGCCATCAAGGCGTTTTGTTCGACCAGCAAAATTGTTGTTCCTTCCCGGTTGATTTGCTGGATGATATCAAAAATCAATTCCACCAAAACAGGCGCCAACCCCATGGATGGTTCGTCCATCAGCAGGACAGATGGGTTTGACATAAGGCCTCGGCCTGTAGCGAGCATTTGCTGTTCACCACCTGATAGTGTGCCGGCAACTTGAGTCCGACGTTCCTTCAGCCGTGGAAAGAGGGAAAAGACCCGATCCATGTTCCGGCTGATTTCTTCCTTGCTTTTTCGACTGAATGCACCCATTTCCAGGTTTTCCAATACTGTCAGGCGGGCAAATACACCGCGCCCTTCAGGTACCATGGATATGCCTTTGTAAACAACTTCATGGGCTTGATATTTTAATAAATCTTGGCCATTAAGGCTGATGCTTCCTTCACGTGGTTTCAACAACCCGGAAATAGTACGCAGGGTTGTCGTTTTTCCCGCGCCATTGCCACCAATCAAGGTCACAATTTCACCTTTTTCGATGTTAATGGTAATACCCTTCAAGGCGTGTATATTGCCGTAGAAAGTGTGAACATTGTCAATGCTTAATATGCTCATCGTAACCTACCGTGGTTCGGAATTGGTTGTGCTATCGGAAAAGCGTTCGTGGGCATTGGCCATGCCTGCAGTAGCTGCGCCGCGACCAAGATAGGCTTCAATAACGCGCGGATTGCTCTGGATTTCGGCCGGTGTGCCCTCAGCAATTTTTTCGCCGTAATCTAAAACAGTGATGCGTTCTGAGATGCCCATCACGACACGCATGTGATGTTCGATTAAAAGAATGGTGATTCCTAGTTCGTCCCGAATTCGGTGGATAAAATCTGTCAAATCCTCGGTTTCGCTTGGATTCATTCCCGCGGATGGTTCATCGAGCAATAACAATTTTGGTTTTGTGGCCAGGGCTCGCGCAATTTCCAAACGTCGCTGAGCACCGTATGGAAGATTTCGGGCGAGCATGTCGCCTTTTCCTCTGAGATCCACAAAAGCTAATAATCTTAATGCTTCTGTTAATGCCATTTTTTCTTCTGCGCGCACCCCAGGGGTTCCTATTACTGCGCTTAGCCAGGATGAATGTAAAAACAAGTGTTCACCGACCAGGATGTTTTCTATGGCAGTCATATCTGGAAAAAGGCGAATATTCTGGTAAGTTCTTGAAATGCCCAAATGTGTAATCTGATCAGGCCGTAAGCGATGGATGGGAGTGCCTTCGAAGGTTATTTCTCCTTCGTTGATTTTACCGAACCCGGTTATACAATTAAAAAAGGTGGTCTTGCCTGCACCATTTGGGCCGATGATGCTTACAATTGATTTTTCTGGAATATCAAAATCAACGTAATTGACAGCTACCAGGCCACCAAAGCGTTTAACAACATTTTTTGCGGTTAAGATAAGCGCCATTGCAACCTCTCTAGGACTTTGATGATTTTTCTGATGCTATTTCGGTATTGACGCTTTCATCTTCGTGATGTAATTCACGAAGAATAGACTTGGATGGCCATAGACCTTCCGGTTTGGCGAGCATCATTAGAATTAAGGCCACACCATAGAAAAGGAATCTGTATTCCGAAACTTCACGCAGCAACTCAGGTAAACCAATCAGGGCGATGGCGCCAACTATGACACCTGGTATACTGCCCATTCCTCCAACGATGATCAGCGAAACGACGTTAATGGAAACGATCAACTGCATGCTGGTTGCGAAAATGGAACCGACCAAAACCGTAAAAATCGCACCACCCAACCCGGCAAATGCTGCACCCAGCATATAAGCCAGTAATTTGGTTTGGATCAGGTTGATGCCAAGGGCTTCTGCAACATCCTCATCTTCTCGAATGGCCATCCAGGCTCGACCAAGGCGGGAACCTTGTAGACGCCAGGCAATGAATGCGATTAAGATTGCGGAAGCAACCGCCAGATAATAAAGCTCTTTTGGAGTTGCCAGCTCAAGGCCATTGCAGGCTCGGGGCACATCAATTTTTATAAAAGGTCCAAGTATGCCTAAACAAGGTTTTTGGATGCCGATGATGCCCTGAGGACCACCGAAAAACGGCGCCAGGAAATCAGAACCTGCCAATAAACGGACGATTTCTCCAAAGCCCAATGTCGCGATGGCCAGGTAATCACCTCTTACACCCAGGACTGGCAGGCCCAGGATGGCGCCGAACATCATTGCAACCAAAACGGCGATTGGTACTGCCATCCAGAAGGAGATGTGCTGCAATCCAAACGCACCATAGGAGGTTAGCAACCCGACAGTGTAAGCGCCGACTGCGAAAAAGGCTACAAAACCAAGGTCCAGCAGACCTGCAAACCCTAGCGTAATATTTAGACCAAGCCCCATCATGGCATACAAGCTGACAATTACAATCACCTGGGCAATGAATGGGCCAGATACCTGCGGTAACATGATGACTAAATAAGCGAGAATTACAAATCCAACGATTTTAAATCCAGATTGACCTTGTTTTGGTAATTTACCAAAGCCTGTTTGAAGGTTTTTTGAGCTTGTTGTCCAAAGCATGGAGACAATAACAATCGTAACAAAAAATATGATCGCTCCGTTAATGGTCAACCCGGTTTGCCCAAACAGGTACTTTCCTAGTTTGGCAGTGTTCCCCCCTTGATTGATCAAGATAACCCGAAACAGACCTGAGAACAAGGCCATTAAAAATGAGATCAAAATCCCCTTTGTAAGGTTTCTTTGAATGAAATCGGGAAGACTATAAAGGATAGCACCAAATAAACCTGATATTGTTCCGACCCAGAGATATTGCCAGGCCCCAGCGGAACCCTGTTTGTGTGTTAATAAGTTAAATAATGAGGGGGAAGCGCTCAGAAAGACAGCGCGTAGATTGATTTGATAGCTAAGAGTAATGAATAAAGCCAGCACCAATCCGGCGCTGAAACCTGCCAGCAGCCCGGCGGAGATATTGCGGATCCATTTGTTTTTCTCAAGGGAATTGGACCCAAGCTTGGCGGCAATAAACCCAGGTGCTACAGCAGAGACCAGCAGGATAAAATCCCCAAGTGTGATGATTTTTTCGATAACGTCACGCTTACTAAATACTTCCACCATCCCAAGTAGACACAGGAAGACGGCAACTACTCCTCCCAATAAACCTGACCGAATTGCAATCCAGATGAGATTATTTTTTTTCGTCATCATATTCACCCTATCAGGCTTTTTTCGATACGCGTTCGCCCAGGATACCGGATGGACGGAACAGGAGGATCATGACAAGCACGATATAAGCGATTGCATCCTTTAATTGATAGGGTCGGGGGATGCCAAGACTATCGAGGAATAACGCTGGACCAACAGATTCGATAATTCCCAGTACCAAACCACCAACCATCGCGCCAGGAATGTTACCAATTCCACCCAGAACGGCCGCCGTAAAGGCTTTGATTCCAGGCGTGAAACCGGTGAAGAAATTTACCTGACGATATATGAGGGCATA
>CAZLJB010000197.1:0-6310 GCA_964559195.1 uncultured Anaerolinea sp.
GATAGCTTCAGGTGACTGGAGTTCAGACGTGTGCTCTTCCGATCTCCTCGAAGACTATGCACAGCTATCATGCGTGCGTCTTCACGAATTGTTGCAGTTGGGGAACTGGCCATAGCAGATTTAACCGCCTCAGCACGCCGTAACAACACCACCACCCTGGCTGCCAATTCTTCAGGCTCAAAAGGTTTGGTAAGATGATCATCAGCACCCGCTTCAAAAGCACTGAGCTTGTCCTGAAGGCCGGATTGAGCAGTTAACATTAAAATTGGCGTTTGAGCGAACTCAGGTTCACGCCTCAGGGTTCGCACCACTTCATACCCAATAATATCTGGCATCATGACATCAGAAATGATGATATCGGGTCGAATCGAACGCGCCAGGAATAACCCTGTAGTTCCATTCCCAGCAGTAGTAATTTGAAAATTAAATCCTTCCAAAGCACGTGTCACTAGATTGTGAAACACAACTTCATCATCGATTACGAGTACATGGGTCATATAGTTTTTATTTCACTCCAAATTCCTGGTAACAATATTGACAGAGACGGTCTGATTCCACTTCTAATTGCTTGACAAGCAAAACTACCTGAGAAATATTGTCACTCTTGCCAAGGGCTTCAATCTGGGCAGCAATTTTCGATACTGGACCAGCGCTGAAATTGGCCGACACCCCCTTTAGGTTATGCGCATGGCGACTTAGTTCATTGGCATTATTATTTTTCAAGGCCTCATTAATTTCCTGCAAACGCTCGGGCATGTGATTAATCAATTCCTGACACATTTCAATAAAAAAGCTGCGGTCATTAAAGAAACGTGGCAGCGCCGTAACCAGATCAAGAGGGTCTTCGTCACCATAGTAAATGATCGGGCTTATTTCAGGTTTTATTTCCTGAGTCTTTGTCGTATCAATTTCTTCCCCAAAAAGCCCATCGCCGAAATCCATTTCAACCTTAGCTGTAAATTGCATCTCTTGGTCTGAATAATCTTGCAAATCATTCCCCTGGCCAGACTGAACTGCAGTCCCAGTATCGTATTGAATCCAACGATCCATGGCAGCAAACAATAGCTTCGATTCCAATGGTTTGGTGACATAATCATCCATACCAGCTTCAATACATAATTCCCTGTCCCCTTTAAGGGCATGAGCCGTCATGGCAATGATCGGAATATGTCGACCCTGGTCTGCCTCCCACTGACGGATTTGACGTGTGGCCTCGAAACCATCCATATCGGGCATTTGCACATCCATCAAAATTATGCAGTATTTATCTAATTTCGCTTTTTCCAAAGCCAGTAAACCATTGCCTACAGCATCCACTGAATATCCAGATTTTTGCAGTAAGATGATAGCTAATTTCTGATTAATTGGGTTATCTTCAGCTAACAGAACGCAAAAATCCTGGCGGTTTTTCTCGGAAATTTTATGTTGAGTAACCAAAGGGAGTTTCTCGGTAGGTTTGTAACCCAAGATTGTACGTAAAGTTTCATATAGCATATTTTGCTTGACCGGTTTGAGCAGGTAAGCCGCACAACCTAATGCCTCTAAACGGGCTGCATCACCTCTCTGGCCCATTGAAGTCAGAACGATTATCTGAACATCATTGACAAGCGGGTCATTCTTGATTGCAAATGCGGTTTGCTCCCCATCCATGCCTGGCATCTGCATATCCAATAAAACAACCCGGAATGGATCACCTGCCTGATGTGCAATACGGAGCATTTCAAGACCTTTGGCTCCACTGGAAGCTGTTTCAATCCGACAGCCAAATCCTTCCAACATTTTGCTCAGAACTTTGCGATTAGTGGCGTTGTCATCGATACCAATCACCCGCAAATCCTTAAAATCCAGTGCGAGACTGGCAGCCATGGAAGACTGAGTAACAATCCTTTTCTCCAATTGCTTCTGAAATGCCAGTGTAAACCAGAAAGTACTCCCAATACCGGCACCACTCCGAACTCCAATTTGCCCACCCATTGCCTCAACGAGCTGTTTACTAATCGTTAACCCAAGCCCGGTTCCACCATATTTGCGTGTCGTGGAGCCGTCCGCCTGAGTAAAACGGTCAAAAACGGCAGCCAAACGATCAGCCGGGATACCTATACCAGTATCCTGGACTGAAAAAGATATGATAGCTTGACTTCTGACATCCTGGACTGGTTCGGCCCGAATAACAATTTCGCCTTCATGAGTGAATTTAATCGCATTACCGATTAAATTCACCAGAACCTGACGAAGTCTGGCCGGATCCCCTTTTAGTTCAGTTTCCAGATCAGGGTGAATTAGACAAACTAATTCTAAACCTTTATCCTGAGCTCGCTTTGCCATCATTTGACTGACATCCTCGACCAGGGTTCGCAAATCAAAATCGATCGTGTCAAGCTCCAGTTTTTGAGCTTCAATCTTGGAGAAATCCAGGATATCATTGATCAAAGCCAGTAAAGTTTCTGCACTTTGTAACGAAACACTCAAATAGTCTCTTTGTTCATCCGAAAGGGATGTATCGAGTGCCAATTCAAGCATGCCAATCACTCCATTCATTGGAGTCCTGATTTCATGACTCATGTTGGCAAGAAATTCGCTTTTCGCCCGGTTGGCTTGTTCTGCTTCTTTTTGGGCATGATCAAGTTCTGTTATATCGTGATAAATCGCCAAAGTACCGGCCTTTTTTCCTGCTACTGAAACAGGAACTCCAAAAATTTCAGTAGTTAAAATGGCCCCATCTTTTCGGTGACGCTTCCCGATAGTATGAATCGAAGATGTCTTTACCATTTCTGTAAATTTAAGCGCTTCTTCCATGGAATCTTTGTTGGTAATCAATCCATCTAGATTTTTACCAATAATTTCGGATGAAGTGTAGTGAAACAACTGCTCAAAAGCAGGGTTACTGGAAACGATATTACTATTCTCATCCAGCACCACAATCGCAACCGGGCTGTTTAAGTTTAGCGCTTCAAGAAATTGTTTTTCCTGTAAAAGTTCTGCATCAGCCCGTTTTTTCTCAGTGATATCTCGCCCAATCCCAACCAGGCCAAATACCTGGCCTTTAATATCTCGCAATGGAGCTTTGGTTGTTAAGATCCAAACCGGATTTCCATTTTCATCACGACCAGGTTCTTCCATGTTTGAAACCGGCACACCTGTATCAATCACATTTTTATCAACTGCCCAAAATTGACTCGCCTGATCGGATGAATAAAGCTCAAAATCGGTTTTCCCGATAACATCCTGGGCTGATTTTCCACCACTGGCTCGCCAATCGGCGCTATTGGTTAACGTTTTCCTGCCCTGGGTATCTTTCGCGTAGACTCGGTCAGGGATATTATCAATCAAAGTCCTTAGCAAGTTACGTTCTTGTTCTAACGCATCTTCAGCCTGTTTTCGCTCGGTCATATCGTGAAAAACATAAATAGTGCGGTTAACACCTCGATCCAATTCAAAAATATTCGCAGATAGTTCGAAGTAGCCTTCCACACCCTGGATCTCGATAAGTCCCAGTTTCAAATCGGCTTCAGGATCATTTGGATAAATTATTCTGACCAATGACTTTCCTGTAACTTGTGAAAAGGGGATGTTAAATTTCTCAATAACTGCACGGTTGCAACGCATAATGAAGCCATCAGAATCAACCATGAATATCATGTCCGAAATCGAATCGAAAATCGCTTCCCACTCTTTTTTTCCCCGCTCAATCACCACTTCAAAATCTTTGAGCGCCAAAACATCCTGCTCCAGCTTGAGATTTGCCGAAACCAACTCCCTGGTACCATCCTTAAGCCGCTGATCCAAACTTGCTGATAATTTTTCCAATTGCACCAGGCGCCAACCTGCCAATCCAAAAGAAACTCCCAAGAATATTGGAGCCGTTTCAAGCAGCCACATGACTTCATGGGTTTTTTGGATCAAAACCAGAGCGCTAAAAGTGAAAGGCAGCCCCATGGCAAACATTTCAATAAAAATACCCACAACTGGAAACATAATTCCAAATCCCAGGCCGATTAGAATATAAAAGGCTTGGGTAGGTAACGGGAATCCTTTTTTCATCATGGCTGTCTATTTCCCTATCGCTGCATCAATTCTAAAAATAAGTTATTCACTGCTATCGTCAATTTGGAAAACGGATTGGCATTACTTTAACATATAAGTTGATTTTGAATAATCAGAGCCTGTATATATTTTACTCTGAGTTGGCTTTTATTGTTTCTCAAAAGGTTTACAAAATAAATATAAAACAGGATAAAATTAGTTTTATTTTTCAATATGGTGATCAAGTTGTGAACTATTTGCTTAGATGTTTTTTTTATAATCACCTGATTGAACAATTTAGCTGTCGTGTCCATTTTTTACCACCTATCCAGGCAACAACCGAATAAATTTGAGGAATTACCTGATGGAGAACGGAAAAACAATCCTCATCATTGATGACGAGCCTTCCTTGTTGGTAGGGCTTTCTGCAATGATGCGCCGACACGGTTATCAGGTGATTTCAGCCAGTAACGGAGCTGATGGTTTGGCTTTAGCGCGCGCGATGTTACCTGATTTAATACTCTCTGATGTTATGATGCCTGCTCCAAATGGATTTGAAGTCAGAAAAATACTAAGCCAGGAGCCTGAGCTTTCGGCCATCCCATTTATTTTTTTGACTGCCAGGGGAAAAGTCACTGATCGGATCCATGGCATTCGCCAGGGCGCTGATGATTACATCACCAAACCATTCCAAACCGAGGAACTTCTGGCCCGCATTGAGGCAATTTTCCGTCGCATCGAGACGGAACAGGCGCGAGGACGTGAGCAAATCAAGCAAAGTGCTGCTATTGAAATGGATAAATTGCGCCGGGAAATTCTTCAAAATATCCATCATGAATTTCGAACACCGCTAACCAACATTATCATGCCTTTGCAGCTGGCGGTATCACAAAAATACAAAGATCCCAACCAGCAGATTGAGTTTATTAAAGTCGCTTTATCCAATCTGGATAGGCTTGAATCACTCGTAACTGATTTCATTATTCTAACCAACATTGACCAGAACCAGCTCAATACATTCAGACAAAATATCGATCCTCAAATTCATCTAATAAACCCAATTAATAAAAGACTGGAACGTTATCACGAGAAAAATATCAAGCTTGTTATTGATTTGAAAGTTGAGGATGAGATGTTGGCACCTCGTGCAGAATTTATTCACTCGATAATTCATCTGGTAGATAATGCTTTTAAATTCAGTCCCAAAGAAGGCCAAGTAAAGGTTTTGATCCAATCAGCCAATGGCAGTGGCATCAAAATCCAGATCAGCGACAATGGGCCGGGAATTCCCAAACAGCTCAAAGAGAAAGTTTTTGAGCGCTTTTATCAGATCAGCCAGGGCGACAGTCGCGAATATGAAGGCTTGGGCGTGGGTTTGACCATTGCGAGGGCCGTTGCGTTAATAAATGGTGGCACCATTGAGTTTATTCCATGCGAATCTGGTCTAAGTGTAGAAATTAGAATACCACCCGAACCGAAGGAAAATCTTGATGTCTGAAAAAGAAATTCCTGGTGGCGTCGTTGGTCACTCTCAAGGTAAATTTTTGAGTAAAACGCAAAACTTAACGTATTTAGGCGAAAATGAATTCCAATCCGCCGAACAAACCGGGCAATTACATGACCAGATCACATCCGCCGTGTGTTCTGCATCTGCCCGGCTTTTGCGTTCGTCAACCAGTAGAGAGGACATAATTGATGTCCTGGCCTCGCTTGGCCAGGCTGTTAATGTTTCCTTTTGTGTATTATTTGAAATAAATACAACTTCCAACAGACCCACAATTAATATCAGATTTATCTGGCAAAAACCCGGACTCAACAATATTGAACCTCTGGCGTACCTGGATCCCTACCTCATGCGCATTGGCCAGCCACAGGATGGTTTTTTTCTTGAGAAAGCTTTTTTAGATCAAGGCAGGGGTAACACACAGCCCTTCTCACTCGCTATCTTACCTACAAATCCAGCAAATCCTAAGGATAGCTTTATTGGCTTAATAGATATTCATAAAGAACAGGGTTGGCCGGTTTTCGAACGAGATGCGCTTAAAATTGCGGCCAACCTGATTGGTTCAATCATCGAACATAATAGATTTGATGAAAAAATTCGGGAAAACGAAATTCGGAATCGTGTAATCATTGACTCATTACCTGACCTGGTGATACGCATTGATGCAAACGGCAAAATATTGGACTATACGGCAAGAACAGATCACCCACTCTTTATCGAAAGAGATTCCATTACAGGAAAAGTGCTTGCTGACATCTGGCCCAGAAATATTGTCAATAAAAT
>CAZLJB010000198.1:0-6308 GCA_964559195.1 uncultured Anaerolinea sp.
CGGCGATGTTGACGGAGGTCTGGACGGCATGCACGGATGAGACGTTTACAATCGCCCCGCCGCCGGCGGCTTTGAAAAATGGGTGTGCCAGCTTCATAAAAAGGAAGGCTGAGCGCAGGTTGGAGGCCATGACGGCATCCCATTCTTCGACGCTGGTCTCCACCAAAGGTTTGGCGACCTGGACAGCGGCATTGTTGATCAGGGCATCCAGGCGGGGTGTGGATGACTGGATTTGTTCAAAAATTTGTTCAAGCTGACTGGGATTGGAAATGTCGGCCTTGATGAAGGTGCCGTTGGTGGGGAAGCCTTCGCCGAAGTCTGCGCGATCCACGCCAATCACCCGCCAGGCTTTTTCGGCGAAGAGCGCCACGGTGGCGCGGCCAATGCCACCGCCAGCGCCGGTAATCAGGACAGTCTTTTGAGATGGATGCATGGCGATCTCCAGGTTGTGAAAGAGCAGCTATTTGTTGCTAGCAGGTGGTGGGCAGCAAGTGCGGGTTCGAAAGAACAATGGCAGCCTGGGTTGGCAGGCATTTGGATTTGCTCGTGGTGAAAGGCTACGAACCAACCGCCTGGGGCTGTATTTGAATATTCAGACCATCCAATAAATTCTTGATGGTGTTCCAGTGCACACGTTCCCAGGCAGCCGGGCTGGAATTGGCGTTGTGCGGGGCCAGCATGACATTATCCATGCTGATCAGCGGGCTGTCGTGCGGCAGCGGCTCGACTTCGAAGACATCCAGGGCGGCTCCGCCAAGTCGTTTGGCCTGCAGGGCGGCGATCAGATCGGCTTCCTTGACAATCGGGCCGCGCGCCGAGTTGATCAGAACTGCGCCTGACCGGGCATACGAAAGGCTGCGGGCGTTGATCAGGTGCTGTGAGGTAGGGTTCAGGTCACAGTTGACCGAAATGTAATCCGAGTTGGCCATCAGGTCTTCGAGGCTGGTCATGCGGATGCCGGTTTCGGCAACAAAGACGTGGTCGATTTCGATGATATCGGTGCCGAGCACCTGCATGCCAAAGGCGCGCGCCCGGCGGGTGAGGGCCTTGCCAATAGCGCCGATGCCAATGATGCCCAGGGTTTGTTCATGCAGTGCCTTGCCAGAGATTTTTTCCCATTGGCCCATTTTCATGGCCTTATCCATCCAGGGTTGGCGGCGAGAGAAGGCC
Source organism: uncultured Anaerolinea sp. (assembly GCA_964559195.1). Classification (GTDB taxonomy): domain Bacteria; phylum Chloroflexota; class Anaerolineae; order Anaerolineales; family Villigracilaceae; genus UBA5195. Next base: position 1,171 of record CAZLJB010000198.1, read on the forward strand.
AGCATGTAACCGATGATGGTATCGGCTACGGGCAGGGTGAAGGCGTTGGGGGTGCGGCCAATTTTGATACCCAGGCGGGCGCAGGCTTGCGCGTCGATGGAATCCACGCCGGTGCCCCACTTTGAGATGATTTTCAACCTGGGGGCGCAGGCCTCCAGCACCTGGCTGGTGTAACGATCATCGCCGCAGATCGTGCCATCAAATTGGCCGGCGTAGCGCAGTATGTCGGCTTCTTCGAGGCGTTCCTGCACTTCCGGGGCGATTAATTGCAGTCCGTGACCTTCAAGAACGGGGCGGAAGCGCTCTAAAAATGGCAGCATGTAGGGGGCAGAAAAGAGAATGGTTGGCATGGGTTATGGATTCTGATTGGGTCGGATCAATTTTCGCCACAGAGCGCTTTATTGATGAGCGTGGTTGTGCCTGGTTGGCGGCCGGCGGGTAGCCTGATTGGTTGTGTGGGATTGGTCAGCTGCAGGCACAAATATTTGCGAGTACTTTTATCGAGCTTTTTGATGGTGGTTGTCATTTTGTGCGCCTGGTTGGTGCTGGCATAGGCTTCGATGACCGGCATCCATTCGGTATTGTCGCCTGGATTATAGCCATTTTTATCAGCTTCATCCGCCAGATTGGCGGCCTGGCTGGGGTTCCCGGCTTGCAGGGCCAGCTCAATCCTTTGGTAATAATAGCACCAGCTGTGAGCCGGTTCGGGGCCAAATATGGAGCTGGCGGGTCGGATCGGTTTGGCTGCCAGATCGATCAAATTAATATTGGAATAGCTGGCCATTTCCTTGATGCGCCCGTCTTCAAAAAAGGGCATGGCTGGGCGCTGGCCGTCCAGGATGTGGACACAGGAACTGCCAGATGGCAGTGAGATGATCAGGGGTTTGCTGAAATCGCGCACAACATTGATGTTGCGCATCAGTCGTTTTTCCAATGTGCCAGCCTGTAGATCCAGGATCATATCATCGGTGGGCACCTGCCCGCTGACCTGCATGGACTGACCGGGGAAATAGGCCATGTTAATGGGACCCCAGATTTCATATTCCTCCGCCAGGCGGGAGCCTTCGGGCAGTGAGACGATTACGGTTGTGCCGGGCTGCAGCCCGGGCGCGCGCCAGGATAATTGCCAGATGATGCCGCGTTCATAATCCCAAAACTTGCTGTAGGCTGCTGCACTGTGATATTGGGTCATGACCGCCAGGACAATCAAGGTTGCCAGTGTGGTCCAACGAGCCGGGCCGCGCAAGTATATGAAGGCCAGACTGCTGATCAGGATGGCTACGCCAAGCATGGATTGGGTGGTGTAGCGATCCCACTGGATGGCGAAGAGCACATTGCGTCCCAGCAGCACGATCACGGCCGAGGGGATGCTGACCCCGATCAGCCCGATCCAGAGAAAATCCCGGCTGGCTGATGCAGGCTGATCGGAGCTGGAGAAATTGTGCTGGAACCAGAATAAATAAGCTCCGGCCAGGGCCAGCACGACCAGCGCGATCCCAAAGGCGGCGATGAAAGTGTTGAAACGTCCCTCGGCTGTAAACTGGTAAAAGGGCACGAACCAGGCCAAAACCACGGTTTCAAAGATGTCCTTAATATAACCAATCAGGATCTGGACAAAGGAATAAAGCGGGCTGCTGGCATAATCGCTCAGCAGCACATCAATACTGGTGGCGCGCCGGACACTTTTGAAAATGATCAGGCGCCAGTATAAGAAGCCCGCCAGCATGACCAGGTATGGCACCAGTTGGAGCGCGAAGCGTCGCAGAAAGGCGGTAGGGATGGATGTAGTTTTTGGCTGTGATTTTTTCAGGTCGGATGCCGGGGCTGAGGCCTGTTTCTGGCGCAGTACCAGCCAGACCAGGGCCCAGCGCACCACTTCCAGCCCGATAGTGGCCTCGTACAGGCCCAGGTTTAGCAGCCCAAGCGCCATGGCGACCAGGACTGCGCCGCTTTGCAGCAGGCGGTTGGTGCTTTTGAGGGCAAAAACGGTCAGCCCGATTGAAATAAATATGGCGTTCAGTCCCAGCAGGTCAATACTGAAGGTGCCGGCGACCGGCTGCTGGTAAAAACCAGGGTAAAGCGCAAACAGCAGGGCGGCGCAGGTTGTTTCGATCCGCCTTTCAGGCCAGACCAATCTTAACAGCCAGAGCACCACCAGACCGCTTGATAGCTTGAGCGCCAGGGCCAAAAACTGCCAGGCCAAAAGGCTGGGGCCGATGAATTTAAAGATCAGCGCATACGTCCAGCCAATCAGAGGCCGGTCGGTTTGAAACAGGCGAATGATGGCTGCCACACCAGCCGGCGACTGGCCCGACCAGAGCATGTACCAATCGTCGCGGTAGAAGCCCAGTTTGGGGATCAAGATTCCATAGGTCAGCAACACCGCAAGCGCAATCAGGGCGCTTGCCAGCCAGGGCTCCAGCTTGATATTTTTTTGTTCAACCTGTCTCATTGGGCGCCGCTCCCATTTTCGTTGTGTGCCTGGAGACGATTGCGCATCATGATATCCGCAATTTGGAAATCAAATTCTTCGTCAATATCGACGGCTTCGTGGCGTGGAATTTCAAACATCAGGGGGCGTTCTCCAAGGCGGTTGCGCCGGGCGAGCAAGTTGGCGCGGGTGAAAAGATAAAAGCAGGAATTTTCTTCAAAAACAGGGGGCAGATCCTGGGTTTGGAGCAGGATGGCCGGGTTGTGGTTGATGGCGCGCGTCAGACCGTCCCACAGGCGGGTCTGCAGGCGTGTCACAGAGAACAGAGAGTCATAGACCGGATGCTGGCTGAGAAAGGACTGGATGCCCTTCCTGAGTGTGGCGGCTGTCAGCAGCGGGTTGGTGCTGTGGGTCTGCAGGAAATAATCGGCTTCAATCTGGGCCGTGTCATGATTGAGAATTTCATTCATCGGAATATCATCCGCGCGCAGGTGTTCAGGGCGCACGACGATTTTGACCTGCGGAAAGCTGGCGCGCAAGCCGTTGATGACGGGTTCTGAATCGGTATCGACCAGCAGGCTGGTGATTTCTGGGACGGCCAGCAGGGTTTCAATGATGTGTTGGTAGAGCGGTTTGCCCGCCAGTGGCCGGTAATTTTTTCCGGGGACACGCTGGCTGTGGTGGCGCATGGGGATAAGAGCAACGATCTCAGGCATGGCGGTTTATTCCTGGCATCCGAGTTTGTTTTTTAGCAGCGCAAGGGTGGCAGCGCGCTGCGCGTCTGGCTGGGTGCTTTTCTCGATATTTTTCCAGAGGCTGCAAAGAAGTGACTGGGCCCTGGGTGGGTAGACGTTGGCGCTGCTGGTCAGATCCTGGGCTGTTTTCCAATCTCCGCTGCGGGCAAAGGCCTCAATAAAAGGGATTAATTCCACACTTGCGCGCGGGCGAAAGCCCTTGGTGCTGGCTTCCTGCCAGAGCTGGGTGATGCTTTTCCAGTCAGATTGCTGGCTGGCCAGATCAGCTTTTTCATAATAATAACACCAGGTATGTTCTGGTTCATTTCCAAAAACTGCGCCTGGAGGGGTGAAATTTGGCCCTGATGTTGCGGCGGTTGCCCCCTTTTGAGGCTCAGGGAGAATCCGGGAAAGATTTGTGAGATCCATCCAGCGGTAGGCTTCGGGTGTCAGGAAGCGAACATCCTGGTAGGATGGCCGCAGCACCCACAGGCACTGCTGCTGTTGTGGTTCAAAGGTGATGGATACGACTTCCTGGCGGGTGGCCGAAAAGGTGGAACTGTATTTGAAAAAATCGGCTGGCTGTGTCTGCCCAAACGTGCTCCAATTGATGTGTTCGAACCCGGCATTGAACCAGTAATCTGGCTGGCTGGTGGCAGCCTGGGTGGATTGGGATGATCCGAAGGGTTGGCCGTACAGGATATTGAGCGCAAAAGCGGTCGGGTAGTAGCCCATCAGCGGCAAGATTTCGGTATCTGCTGCGATCAGGGTGTTGGGCTGCAGGCCCGGCGCGCGCCAGTGCAGCTGCCAGTAGAATTGCAGTTGTTTGTCCCATGAGACCTGAAAATCATGCGCAGTCTGGGCCTGGAAGCCAACCGCAAGCCCGAGCAGCAGGCTGAGGATCAGGTGACGATAGGCTGGTTTTTCAATCAGCCAGTAGACCAACCCGATCAGGATCATGCTGGCACCCAGCAGGGCGGGCAGGGCCAGCCTGCCACTCCACATGGGATTCTTTGAGAACAGGTAAAGACCTGCCAGCCAGGAGGGCAGCAGGGCTGCAAACAAGCCCAGTGTGCCGGCCAGGACAATTTCGCGGGCGGGCTGATCGGTTGCTTCGGGTTTGTTTTTTTCGATGCGCGGGACGACCAGGTAGCCGAGCGCGGCAAAACCAGCCATGATGGCCAGGAATATGAAAGTTGAGCTGTGCGTAAAGTCAATAAAGGCCGGGTCGATGGCCGCGGACCAGGGAGAGACCAGCACAAAGAGCGAGTCTTGCAGGATAACCTGTAAAAATGCCAGGCTGCCGGAGAGCGGTGAATGCAGCAGGTTAATCAAGAGGGTTGGGGAGAACCGGTCGTAACCAAAGATAGTACTGTACGATAAACGGTAGACTGTATACAACCCAAGTACCAGCAGGTAGGGCAGCCCTTGTTTGAATACTTTCTTAATGCGTTGGGAAAAAGGTAATTCGCGGAACAAAAACCACAAAAAGATCAGCCGGATAAATTCCAGGCCAGCGTAGTACTCGATAAGCAACAAATGGAAGATCTGCAGGATGATTGCCAGCCCGGTGTAGGCTGTATAAGCCCGCGGTTTGAGGGCAGCCAGCAGCATCAGCGCCAGCGAGAGCATAAAAACCAGGTAGAGAAACCAATGCAGGCTGTAAGCGACTGACAGGGATTGAAGGGTATAGGCCGGGTAAATGGCGAAGAAAAGCGCCAGCCAGGTTGCCATACCCGTCAGGTTGGGCCAGACCATACGAATAGAAAACCAGAAAGCCAGCACGGTCAGGAAGCGCAGGAGCATCAATGACCAGTGCCAGTTGGCGGGTGCGAAACCCAGTATTTTGAACAACGGCACATAAACCAAAAACGCCAGTGGGCGGCTATCGGTGAACAGGAAGCGGGTCAGACCACCGGCGCCTTCTGCAAAGGCATAATAGACATGGTGCCAGTCATCCTGAAAATACCCCA
>CAZLJB010000199.1:0-1892 GCA_964559195.1 uncultured Anaerolinea sp.
GCCAGGACAACCATATTATTTGGGTTGCCGCTGATGATATATGCCGTGGTGCGCTATTCGCCTATGACTTCCTCAGCGGCGCCGGCCGAGCGCAAACCGCACCGAGCTGTAACGAGGTGACTGTCACCTTTAAGGTGACTGTCACCTGCATTAATAATCGCCAAGCGGCCACCCGGCAGCCATTCAATGATCTTGAACCCTCTCCCGCCGGCTGGTAAAATAGACCGTCAATAAATGATAGAATGAAGCACCCAGGCTGGGAACCCGGCTTTGGCCACCCAATCAACCATTTCAAGGAAATATTTCAGGATGTCAAGAACAAAAAACAAGAAAAACAAAAATCAAACACCACTCGAAATCCTGGCGCAGGAAACACTCAAAGAAACACCCGCTAAAAAAATCATTCTCAACCCGCCGGGAGAGATCAGCATATCGGATGCCATCTCGCAAATCATCGCGCCCTATCGTGATACTGCCCAGAATTACGATTCATTTAAAAAATTGGTCACAATGGCCTGCGCCGCCTGGAATGTTTCTATCCTGCCTGCCCAGGAAGCAGATAGACAGCTTAAAGACCTGCTGGCAGCCCTGTCGCCCGATCCAGGCGCCAGGAAAGATTTCTTGGAAATAATTAACTTGTTTATCGTCAGGAAAAAAAAGTTGTTCCCGCATGTCACCAGGATGGTTGTCAAATTCAAAGTGACCGACCGTGGAGATGACTTTCACATCGCCATAACTTCAACACTCGCCAAGGAACCTTCGGAATAACCACCCAACCCGCCAGGAGAACCAGCATGAATTTCTTATTCGGGAAAAAACCAGTCCAACTCCAGGCCTTCGCTGAAGTTCTGGAAGATGGTCGCGCCATCAGCGCCCAGGAAATGAAAAAAGCCAAATACAACGAATACAGCGGCGCCGAACCCATGCTGGAAATCGTGGTGCGCGTCCAACCTGATAATGCGCCCGCCTTTGAAGCCAAAATGAAAGCCGGGCTGACCAAATCCTTCCTGCTGATGCCCGGGGTGCGCGTCCAGGTCAAATATGACCCGGCCCACCCGCAGCAGGTCAGCCTGGACGATGACAACCAGTCCATCCTGGATCGTAATCCGCAGATGATCAAAAAACCGTAAACCCGACTGCCCCAAAAACTTTGGTCTGTTTCGTGGTTAAACTAAAGGCTTCACCACGAAACACACCAACCACACGAACAAAAGCCTGTGGATGATTTTTCCTGGGTCCTGTATTTGCTCATTTCCAAAAGGGGTTTTAAAACATGACTGAAATTATCTTCAAGGAAGAAAGTTATGCGATCCAGGGCGCGATCTTTGAGGTCTACCGCGAGCTAGGCTGCGGCTTCCTCGAAGCGGTTTACCAGGAATGCCTGGAAAAAGAGTTCAAGGCGCGTGCCATTCCCTTTAAAACCCAGGTCGAATTATCCTTGCACTACAAAGGGGAAATACTACTCCAAAAATTCAAACCGGATTTTATTTGCTTCGACAAAATCATCGTTGAGATCAAAGCGGTCAAAGACATCGGGGATGAACACCGCGCCCAGGTCTTTAATTACCTGAAAACCACCGGATTCAAACTCGCCCTGCTTGTAAATTTTGGCCACTACCCCAAAGCCACCATCGAAAGAATAGTCCTTTAAAGAAACATACGAAAGGCTCTTTTTCGCGTATTTCGTGGTTAATAAAGACCGCACCACGAAACACACCAACCACACGAACAAAACCCAAAGCTCAATTCTGCCGCCGTCCCCTCAAGCCACCCCCGACAAAGACTCCAAAAAAGCTCTTTTTCGTGTATTTCGTGTCGTTCGTGGTCAAAGCCCTTGTTCGTGTATTTCGTGTCGTTCGTGGTCAAAGCCCTTGTTCGTGTATTTCGTGTCG
>CAZLJB010000199.1:1992-6275 GCA_964559195.1 uncultured Anaerolinea sp.
CAAAGCCCTTGTTCGTGTATTTCGTGTCGTTCGTGGTACAGGCTCTTTTAGTCGTTCGTGGTCAAAGCTCTTTTTCGCGTATTTCGTGCCGTTCGAAGTCAAAACCCTTGTTCGTGTATTTCGAGTCGTTCGTGGCCAAACCAAACGACCGCGCGAAGACCTGCCCCTTGCACTCACTGCAAATATCCACCGGCCCCTGGCTGCTGCCAGAATAATGCCAGAGATGCATTTGATCCTGCCCACACTCGGCGCAGCGACCACTGCCTGAGCGGCTGCCCACCCTGGAAACCAGCTTAAACCCATTTTCAGACCCGGCGGGCAGACCCACCGGCTTCTCCACCAGTTTGGTTTTCACCTTGGGCGGAAAAGTACTGGCCATATGTGCGTGATAGGTTGTAAAACTTTTCTTGGAGGCCGCCGACTGGGAATGGATTTTCCCAATATGCTTGTCCAGACGATCCTTTCGGACCCAAACATGCTCCGCGCACAACACGCAGCGCACCAGTTCCGTCTCGTTATTATCTACTTTAGAAGGTTCCATTAACAATACTCTCATCCTGCCCTGACTAAAGGGCTGACGTAAGTGTAGCATAGTCTGCCCACCCGCGCGCAGCAATCCTGGTTCTGCAAACCTGGGGCTCTATTTATCGCCAACGCTGACCAGCACCGCCTGTACGGCTGTTCTCAGCCTGTACGCGCCGGAAGCCGGATCGAATTCCTTACAGGTCAGCAGCGTAATCCAGGACTGGGGTTTATGGGCCAGCACCGAGCTAGCAGACGGGCTGACGAATTTCACCGAACGCACCTCGTAGCGATAATTCAGCCCGGAAGCGTGGATGCTGATCTGGTCACCCCATTTGAGTTTATACAAATCGGCAAAGGGCCCGGGCAGTCCATTCGACAGGCTGACATGACCGGTCAGAGCGCTGTTTCCTGCCCGGGTTGGGAAAGCGGTGCCTTGTAACCAGCCAGCTTGATCCGAGAGCCAGCTGACATCCCAGCCTTGATCGATTTGCGGCACCCCAACAATGTTCATGTTGACACCGATCGTCGGAATTTCCAGCCACAGATCAGCCAGAGGCAGGTAGCGATAATCCGCCGGTTGTTCGGAAATTTTCGTCACCCGGTTGGGCGCAAAACCTGTTTCGGGCAATATTATTACTATCTTTGCGCCATCAGCCTGATTGGATGAACCTGATTTCGAAGCGAAGCGATCCCACAAAGCCGTATTGGAGACCCCCGCCGCAATTGAGGATGTTTCATCTGTAAAAGAGCCATTCCCGTTCGTATCGGTCAGCGAGGTAGCCTGGTTCTTGATCTGGTTTATGCTATCAGGCAGCGAGACGCGGAAAATGATGACAACCTCGTTGGCGGCGCTGGCCTCATCGGTAGCGCCGGGATCCGGGCCAATGCTGCCTTGCCAGAAAACATGCCCGCCGATTACATCGCAGGTAGATGTGCTGGAGCTGCCGCGCGCCTCACAGGTGATGCTGCCCGCAACATAAGTAGTGCCGGACGGGATCGAATCGCTGATTTGGGTGTTAATGGCGGCTGAATTGTGGCTGTTGATCCAGACCATTTTCCATTCCAGCTCCGGCAAACCGGCGGCATTGAAGGTTTTCAAGCCCGAGGGCGGATCAAAAATGGTGCCGAGTGTGTCACAGGCTTCCATGACGTTGGTATAACCTTGATTGGTGCTGACCGCGCCGGCAGCGATGCAGTTTGGGTAGCTCTTCAACCCGCTCGGATCAACCGCCACATTGACGAAAATGCTGCAAGTGGTTGTACCGACATTCATCAGACCGCCGGTCAGCTCGATCAGGGTGCCCCCGGCGGGCGCAGAAAGGCTCCCACCGCAGCTGTTAACCGCTGCCGGGGAACTGGCAATCGTCAGTCCGCCACTCAGGGTATCGGAAATGTGCATCCCCGTCAGCCCGATACCGATGCCAACCTTCTTGAAGGTCAGGGTCAGCTGTGACACACTTCCGGGAGAGACCGGGTTGGGGCTGAATTTTTTGGTGATGTCAATGCTGGAAAGGTTAGTCAGGGTGGCGCTGGTCGGCTGCAAATTGGTGGCGCCCTGCCGGGTGGTGATTGCCCCAGCGGCGATGGTATTGATCCGGTTGCCGGTTACATCCATTTTAGCCTGGATGGTCAGAGTGCAGCTGGCGCCGCCAGCCAGCGATCCGCCGCTGAAGTTGAAGGAATTGCCACCGGCGCTGGCGCTGATCGCACCACCGCAGGTGCCAATACTCGGGTTAGGCGGGCTGGCCAGCAGCATATTCGCCGGAAGGGTATCGGTAAAACTGATTTCGGTCTGCGCAGTGCTCCCGGGGTTTACCAGGGTAATGATCATGGTCGAGGCGGTCTCCCCCGTCACCAGGATCGGGTCAAATTTCTTATTGATACGGAAGTCGGGCGAACCCACTGTCAGGTCGCCGCTGGCGGCGTGCCAGTTCTGGGTCAGCGTGCTGCCATTCACCAGTCCGGTCACCGCGCCAATCGGGATGGTATTGGTGTATTTCGTGCTAACAACCGGGCTGGAAGAACTCGTGCCCTGCACGTCGACGCTGATCGCGCAGCTGTGGTTGGCAGCCAGGCTGCCGCCACTCAGGCTGACGACCTGCGAGCCAGCCACCGCGCTGACCGTTCCGCCGCAGGTGTTGGCCAGGCTGACCGATGTGGACAGAATCAAGCCATCGGACACAGAACCAGGCAAAGTGTCGGTAAAGGCCAGCGCTGTCAGGGGGCTGGAATTGGTGTTCGTCAGGGTCAGCGTCAGGCGGGTGATGCCGTTTTTCCCGACCGAGCTGCTTGCAAAACTCTTGCTGACCGAAATATCCCGCAAATTAAATGAAGCCGAGATGTCACTCGGGATGGAGCGGGTTTCGGCATCGCTAATATCTGCAGGATGGATAGTATTGGTATGCAAACCATACACGCTCGAGCTGACTCGCACCGTCAGCGTGCAAGTTTTTGTCGCCAGCAGCATGCCGCCGGTCAATGAAAGCGTGGAATCGCCGGCCGCCGGGGCAAAAGTGCCCGGGCCGCATTGATCCTGCGTGGCGGCGGGCGTGGAAGCGATGGTCACATTGGGGGGCAGGTTATCGGTGACGTTGAAGCTCGTCAAATTCTTATCCGCCGGAGCTGTCACTTTAATAGTCAGGGTGGTGTACGCACCAGGTGCAATATCGACAGGGTTGAAACTTTTAACCGCGTAGACGCCCTGGGCGGTCGGGTAGACGGTCAGCGTGGCGCTGGCATCAGCACAGCCCGGCGAGGCGGCCACAAGGTTTTTATCAAAACTCAGGTCGCCATGAGTACAGCTGAGCGTGTTGGTGTAGGTCGCTGGTGTTGCCGAAGTGACAGTGGCGGTGATGCTGCAGATGCCCCCGGCTGGAATGGTGCCGCCATTGAACGAGATGACTCCCGCCACGCTGGTATCCACCGTACCCAGGCAGCCCGTTCCGCTCAGGCTGCCGGAACCGGAAACAACCGTCAGGTTGGTAGGCAGCGTGTCAGTGAAGTGAGCGTTGGTCAGGGCCTTCGTCAGATCCGGGTTGGTCAGGGTAATCGTTGCCAGGCTGGTGCCCCCGGCCTCGAAATTGACCGGGGCGAACGACTTGCCAATCTCGATATTTTTAACGGTCAAAGTGGCGATCACATTTGAGGGAATGGTCACCTTCTGGTAGGTGCTCAAGTCGCCGGGATGAATGGTATTGGTATAGGTGCCGGTGGAAGCCGAACTGAGATTGACCTTGATCTGGCAGGTTTTTCCCACCGCCACGCTGGCGCCGGTTAATTGCAGCGAAGTATCCCCAGCCACAGGCGTGTGCCAGCTGCCCCCGCCATCAATTGAACCGGAGAGCACCCCAGCGCCGCAGTTTACCAGCGCGACGCCGGGCGTGGCAGCCACAACGAGCAGCGGGGGCAGCGGATTGTCGAGCAGCGTAACTTGCGTCAGCGCCAGGTTGGTATCGTTGTTCTGGATGTCAATTTCCATCCGGCTGGCTTCTCCGGGCTGCAGGATGGCGGGCGTAAAGCTTTTGGTGACGCCCGGGGCGCTCATCGGCAAGACCAGCAGCGTGATCTGGGCATTGTACTCAAAGGAGACGGGGTTGCCATTTAAGACGGCCGAGTTTTCCGCTGAGGTATGATCGATGATATTGGTGTGATTGCCCACGGTGAAAGAAGTCACACTGACCGTCACCGAGCAGGTGCCCGGATTGACCGGGTAGATCGGAAGAGCGTCGTGTAGGGAAAGAGTGTTCAGAGCCGTGGAG
>CAZLJB010000200.1:0-2136 GCA_964559195.1 uncultured Anaerolinea sp.
CATCGGGCATTTCGTACTTGTCGCCATACTTTTGGGGCGGGTACTTTAGGCCGGATTCGTCGAACATGGCGGGCACAAAATATATGGCGCCGGGGAAAACGGCAAAGGGCAGACCAACTTGTTCGCCTTCAACCTGATAAAACTTAATCAAAGCAGGATCGAAGATGGAAGTGTCAAATTTCTGAGCCTTGATTTCATCGGTCAGGTTAAGCCACTGGCCAAAGAAGGCGTTGGAACCACCCCAGCCGACTGGACCAACGATATCTGGGCCACTGCCGGAAGCGATTTGGGTGGAGAGGGTGTCCTTGGCGGCGTTGAAAGGCACGATTTCGAGGATCAGCTGGATCTTGTCCTGGGAAGCATTGAAATCTTTGACAACGTCTTCTTGGACAATGATCTGAGCGGGATCGGTACCGGTACCGAGACCAACAAACCAGCGCACGCAAGTCTTGCCGGCAGCGCAGTTAGCAACGGGGTAAGGGGTCAGGGTGGGGGTTGGGGGAACCGCTGTGGGGGCTTCGGTGGCGGCGGGAGCAGCGGTGGCAGCAGGAGCAGCAGTGGCTGCCGGGGCTTCAGTGGCAGCCGGAGCAGCAGGAGCAGCTGGGGCTTCAGTAGCAGGGGCGGCGGGGGCGCCGCAAGCGGCCAGAATCATCGATGCGATGATCAACAGGCTGGTGACAAATAGCATTTTCTTCATTGTGATTTTTCTCCTCTTTCAGAATTGTTAGGATAATATGTTCAAACAAAGTAAAAATATATTAAATTGGGGTCGGAACTTCACCTCCTTTTTTTTTAGTTTTTTAATGTGTCTTGCATACAACCACAAGAGCGGCGGATGATAATTTCGGTGGGTAATAGCGTGACTTGTTCGACTGGCTGATCTTTAATCAAATTGAACAAAAGACTTGCAGCGCGGCGGCCAACATCTTCAGTAGGTGCGCGAACCGTGGTAAGCGGTGGGTTCAAAAAAGCGGAAAGCCTTGAGTCGTCAAAACCAACGACCGCTACATCTTGCGGGACGCGCAATCCAACTTCGTTTAGTGCAGTCAGGATGCCAATTCCGGCATCGTCATCTCCGGCGAAAATGGCATCAAAACTGATTTTGTTTTGAGCGATGAGTTTTTTGACGCTTTGGTAGGCAATCTCCCCATTGAACTCGCCATCGATCATCCGATTCGGATCAAAAACAATTCCATGAGCATCCAGAGAATCGCGATAACCTTGCGCTCGCCAATGAGAGTCTTCCTGTTCATGCGGTCCATTTACAAAAATGATCTGGCGTCGCCCATGAACTTCAATCAGGTGATCGATGATATTTCGAGTTGCTGCCTTGTTTTCCACGGTCACAAACGGAATGGCTAAATTTATGGGTGGGGTACGATGAATTAATACGAGAGGAAATTTATTTCGACATAATTGGGTCAGATGTTCTTCACTCAAGCTGTCTGCAAAGACGAGCATGCCATCAGTATTGTGGGCTCCGACCGGAGGCTGACTGTCTTTACGAGCGGGTGATTTATAGGTGGCAACTAACAGGTTGTACTGGTTTTCGCTAACTACTGTTTCGATCCCGCTTAAGAGAGGTGCAAAGAAATCGGTGTGCATATTATGTAGCACCAATCCAATTGTCTGGGTGCGTCTTGTGGCAAGATGTCGGGCAGCAGCATGCGGGGTGAAATTTAAATCAAGCATAACCTGCTGTATTCGTTCTGCTACATCCAGCGATACCGGTGAAGTTTGGTTAATGTAACGGCTTATGGTAGCAACTGAAACACCAGCATGCTTGGCTACATCTCTAATTGTTACGGAATCTGATCTACGTGTCATTATTTTAACTGCGTTTACCTTAATGTAACCGGTTACAGTAACCGGTTACATTAAAACACAAATGATTTTTAGAGTCAATAGGAAAATGAAATTTTCTAATAAATCCGGTATTTAATAACTAATTTATGGGATGGCAGTTTCAAATTGTTCAGGATCAGATTCGGTGAATCTGCGCATAGAGGACGGCCATGGCTGAGTGATTCTTTCCCAAAAAACACTTGATGTGTATTTTCGGGACAAAACTCGAATTTTATTTGCCCTTGCTGCAAAATTAAGATCACAATCTGCCTGAAAATAGCCAGGAAAATC
>CAZLJB010000200.1:2236-6251 GCA_964559195.1 uncultured Anaerolinea sp.
TCTTCGCCTTGTAAACCGCGCGGGTAACCTGTACCGTCCCATTTTTCATGATGGCAATACGGAATTTCCAACGCTGTTTGTAGATAGTCAATCGCTGATAACCATTCATAAGCATAGATAGGGTGTTTGCGCATGATTTCCCACTCAGCCGAACTCAGGGCTTCGGGTTTGAGCAGAATCGAATCGGGGATTCCCAATTTTCCCACATCGTGCAGGAGGGCGCCACGTTTGATTTGAATTAGGTCATCTTCTGCCAGGCCAACCGCGCGGGCAAGCTGTTGGGTCATTTCACTAACTCGTTGTGTATGTCCTTCAGTTTCTTTATCACGCAGGTCCAGTGCCTTTGACCATCCTTCAATTGTCTTGTCATAGGCGCTAACAACTTCGTTGTGCAACTCTTCCATTTTTAGCCGTTGTTCGGTTAATAGCCGATAACGATTTAAGCGAGTCATATTTTGAATTCGGACTTGTAGCTCAAAAATATCATAAGGTTTGGTAATAAAATCATCTGCGCCCGCTTGTAGACCTGCCATTCGGGATTCTCGATCATCCAATGCGGTTACCAACAATATTGGTACTTCAGCCAGCATGGGTATTGAGCGGATTTTTTGGCAGGTTTCAAAACCATTCATACCTGGCATCATAACGTCCAGAAGGATGATATCTGGTTGAATTTCTGATGCAATTACGATACCATCCTCGCCATTTTCAGCAAAGAACATCTCATAATTTTCTGAGGAGAGCAAGGCATCGATTGTTATCCGGGCGATTGACTCGTCGTCGACAACCAGTATTCTGGGTTGAATTGACACGAATGACCTCCAAAAAAATAAAACTCCGCTAAAAATAAGCCATTACTATTACAACCGGGTCTACACAATCCAGGCCAGACGTTATCGCCATACAGAAAACCATAATCGTCGAAAAATTTTGTCGGTTTCCTGACCTTATTTTATAATAAAGGCCAGACATTATCCAGGCTTTTTTCTAATGTTTTGTTGGCTGGCAAGATAGTTGCGAAGATGATGAAAGTAAAACATTAGCTGTGTGTTCGGCGGATTTTGATGGGTGTGGCGGGCAGTTGCAAGTTGACGTGGGTGGGGATAGGTTCTAATGGATTTGATTAACTCATTTCAAAATAGGATAACATATTATCGCCAACTCGTATAGAATTATAACTTGGGCAATCTCTGCCTTTCGCGATCTTCTCAAATGGTGGGCTTCTTAGAAAGGGCTGGTTGTCAAAACGTGGATGATGTGTTTTTGTGTTTATTCGAGCGAACCATTCGAAGTGCCGCTTGCGGGTATATTTTTTTCACTTCTCCACGGGTCGGATCTCGAATGGTTTAGTTTTTCCAAAGTGCTAAATGGTAAACACCGCCTGGTAGTTGTTAATTTACTGTTGGTGATAAATGCGGAGTAAAATATGGTTATTCTTATCCTGATAACAAGAAGCGTGAATCAAAATGCCCCCATACAGTGATCCCCCCGGAAATTTCAGTGATTCTTCTTTATATCTCAACCGCGAATTAAGTTTGCTGGAATTTCAGCGACGGGTTTTGGAAGAAGCCTTTGATGAAGATAATCCTTTATTAGAACGTCTGAAGTTTTTGGCCATTTTCGGTTCGAATATGGATGAATTCTTCATGGTGCGCGTTTCGGGGATTCGCAAACAGGTTGAAGCGCATATTATGGATGTTACCCCGGATGGGTTGACACCGCCCGAGCTGCTGGCTGCCATTCGTAAGGCTGCCCACGAACTTTATGCGAGCGCATTAAATTGTTTGAATCGAAAAATCCTGCCCAAATTGGATAAGGCAGGCATTCATATTGAAGATTATGACAAATTGAGCAAACCCCAACAAGACCGAATAAATGAGTCTTTTAAAGAGGTAATCTACCCGGTACTTACCCCCCTGGCTTTTGATCCGGGTCATCCATTTCCTCATATTTCTAACCTGAGTCTGAATTTTGCCATCGTTGTTCGGGATCCGAAAGGACGGGAGAAGTTTGCCCGTCTGAAGGTTCCCGATACTTTACCACGTCTACTGCCTGTAAAACGTTCGTCAGGCAGTGTACGCAAGGACGGCACAATTCCACATCATCACTATTTTGTCTGGCTTGAACAGGTGATTGCCCAAAATCTCGCCTCGCTTTTCCCAGGTATGGAAGTGGTGGCAGCTTACCCATTTCGTATTATTCGGGATGCAGATATTGAGATTCAGGAACTTGAAGCCGATGACCTGCTTGAGAGCATGCAGTTGAGCATTCGCCGGCGAAAGTTCGGTTCGGTCGTTCATGTTGCCATTTACGAAAATATGCCACAAGAAATTCGTGATCTGTTGGTGGAGAATCTCGAAATTCGAAATTCAGAGTTGTATTCACTCAGCAGCCCGCTTGGCATGAGCAGTTTATGGCAGTTATATAATCAAGTGGACCGGCATGATTTAAAAGCCGCTCCCTATAAAGCAAGGATTCCACGCCCGTTTAAGAACATCGTCCAGTCAGGTGATTTTTTTGATACGATACGGCAGGGTAATATATTAGTTCATCATCCTTACGATTCGTTTTCGACCGTGATTGATTTTCTGAATGCTGCTGCGCGTGATCCCCAGGTGTTGGCCATCAAACAAACTTTATACCGGGTTGGGCAAAATTCGCCTGTCGTTGATGCGCTTCTGGAAGCATCAGAGCGAGGAAAACAGGTGGCGGTGCTGGTAGAGTTAAAGGCACGTTTTGATGAGGAAAGCAATATTGGTTGGGCTCGTATGTTGGAGCAGGCGGGTGTCCATGTTGTCTATGGTTTGGTTGGTCTGAAAACCCATTGCAAAATTGCCATGGCGGTTCGTCAGGAAGGGGATGGGATCAAACGCTATCTTCATCTGGCAACCGGTAATTACAATCTAAACACAGCCCGAATTTACGAGGATATCGGTGTCTTTACCTGTGATGACGCCATTGGTGCAGATGCAAGTGATCTCTTTAATTATTTGACCGGTTACTCCACCAAGCAGGATTATGCCAAACTCCTGGTTGCGCCTGTCAATCTGCGCCAACGCCTGGAAGTGCTGATCCGGCGAGAAATGGAACATGCGCTGGCTGGTCGTAAGGCTCGCTTGATTTTCAAGGTCAATTCAGTGGTCGATCCCGCAATGATCAGCCTATTATATGAAGCCTCGCAATCCGGAGTCCAGATTGACCTGTTGGTGCGTGGAATGTGTTGTCTGAAGGTGGGCATTAAAGGTGTCAGTGACCGCATAACTGTCACGAGTATTGTTGGACGCTACCTCGAGCACAGCCGTTTATATTATTTCTTTAATGACGGTAAGGATGAGATTTATCTTGGGTCGGCAGATCTAATGCAGCGAAACCTGGACCATCGTGTTGAAGTTGTTTTTCCGCTTGAAGCGCCTCAGCATGTGCGTTATCTGCGCGACGAGGTTTTGGAATTATATTTGCATGATAATTTGCGCGGTCGTGTCATGCAGACCAGTGGAAAATACAAACGGATAAAACCAGGCTCAACATCTGAACGCCTCGATATCCAGGAATGGTTAATGTCACATGGGAGTAAATAAAGCATGCCAGATATTCTGGTAATTGGTTCACTAAATGCTGATCTGGTTGTAAGGGTGCCGCGTTTTCCTGCACCCGGAGAAACAATCAGTGGTGGAGACCTGGCAACTATTCCTGGTGGAAAAGGCGCCAACCAGGCGGTTGCATCTGCCCGATTGGGTGTGGAAACCGCCATGCTTGGGCGTGTGGGCCAGGATCAATTTGGCAGGATGCTTCGGGAAAATCTTATAAACTGCCAGGTTGATACCAGTTGCGTTGGAACCAGCCCATCCGCAACAGGGACAGCAGTCATTATTGTAGATGAAAATGGTCAGAACAGTATCGTTCTTTCCCCCGGAGCCAATGGGCTTGTTACAAAAACGGATATCAGCAGCAACGCTGCGGCCATTAAGGAGATCGGAAGAGCACACGTCTGAACTCCAGTCACCTGAAGCTATCT
>CAZLJB010000201.1:0-6241 GCA_964559195.1 uncultured Anaerolinea sp.
TTGACGCGCTTTTTTTCCTGTCGGATGGATTGGCACTGGTGATTGTGCTGACCGGATTTATTTCGCGCTTGCCAGTGGCTGAAACAACAAAAACGCCGTTCCAACCACTGAAAAGTTTTTACCAACCATCAGGCTGGCTCTTCAGCTTGTGCCTGCTCGCAACCCTCAGCACGCTCTGGTCACTGGATTGGCACACTTCATTGTACATTAGCTTGCAGATGTGGCTGTATTTTGCGCTTTTTCGATTTTTGAGCACCACGCCTGGTGCCTGGCGCTGGTTTGCCATAGGCAGTTGTGCAGCGCTCGCTCTCCAAATCTTTATTGGTTTCTGGCAGTTCGCGGCGCAATCGACCCTGATGAACAAACCCCTCGCTCTGAACTGGCCGGGGGACTTGCTCCCGGCCATGAGCGGAGCCAGTGTTGTACAGCTGGCGAATGGGATACGCTGGCTGCGCGTCTATGGGACGCTTCCACACCCCAACCTGCTTGGCGGCTTTGGACTGGTGCTTATCGCTGCCCCGCTTATCATGCTCCTGCTCGCGCCAAAACCGCGTATTTTACCGCTCATCTTGTTTAACCTAGGTCTCGCCTTATTAGCGCTGACCTTTTCGCGCAGTGCCTGGTTGGCCTTTGCTATTTTGTGCGCAACACTGTTATTGCACTATAAAAAGATAGGCATTAAAAAATTATTCTTGCCAATTCTCACTGCCCTGCTCACGTTGGTCGGGCTCCTTACCTGGCTTTCCCCGTTGTTTTTCACCCGCGTCATCGATAGCTCCGTTCAGACCGAACAAGTTTCCAACTTCACCCGGTTATGGCTGGTTCAACGCACGCTGGAAATTATTCAGCATCGGCCATTATTGGGCGTAGGGATTGGATCGTATTCGTTGGCGCTCTCGCAGCATGTGGCTGAATTCTACAAAATCGAACCGGTACATAATATCCCGCTTCTCGTAACGAGCGAACTGGGTTTTGGTGGGCTGATCTTGCTCGGCGGATTGGTGGCGGTTATTGTAGCGGGCTCGCTCAAGGCAGCCAATCCACTATCAGCCGTTTTCTCCGGCCTGTTGCTAGGGCTGTTCACTATTGGCCTGATTGACCATTATTTTTGGACTCTGGCCCCGGGGCGGATGCTACTTTTTACCGTTTTTGGATTGTGGACCGGACAGGTGAAAAGCAATGAACATCGCAGTTAACGGACGCTTTCTATCCCGACGAGTGACTGGTGTGGAACGCTATGGCTTGGAAATCCTGCGTTGCCTGGGAACCAGGCTGCGGATTGTCCGATCAAGACCGGGTAGATGGGCGCGTGGGATACCGGGTCATGCCTGGGAACAGTTTAGTCTCCCAGGTCAAATTCTGCCCAACGAAATTTTATGGTCACCAGCCAATGCCGGGCCGCTGGCGGCCAAAAAACAGGTGTTGACACTGCACGATCTTAGCCCACTCGAACACCCCGATTGGTTTGCGCCATCTTTTGCGTTGTGGTATCAGCTATTTTTGCCTGCACTGGCTCGTCGCGTACAACAAGTAACGGTTCCATCCACGTTTGTTCGCGGAAAGGTGTTACGCCGCCTGGCTTTGTCCGCCGGGCAGGTAACAGTGGTATCTGCCGGGGTGGATTTGCAGCGATTCAGACCAGGAATTCAGTTATCGGATGACTTGCCTGAGCACTATGTTCTTTTTGTCGGTTCCGTTCAACCACGCAAAAACCTACGGGTGCTGCTACATGCCTGGGAGCTGATTTGCAATCGTTTTTCGGAGGTCTGGCTGGTGGTGGCAGGCACGAGAGATAATGCTATTTTTCGTCAGGAGGCTTTACCCGCCAGGCTCGAACGCGTGTGCTGGCTCGGCTATGTAGCTGATGATGATTTGCCCGGGCTGTATGCTGGCGCACAGGTACTGGTATTGCCTTCGCTGGATGAAGGCTTTGGCATGCCACTACTGGAAGCAATGGCCTGCGGGACGGCGGTGATTGCGGCCCGGGCTGGGGCGCTGCCTGAAGTTGCCGGAGATTCGGCCCGCTATTTTGATCCTACTCAAGCAACCGAACTCGCCGAAGTGCTCGGACAATTTCTTCGGGATGAAACAATGCGCCGGGCATTCGTAGAAAAAGGCCTGATTCACGTACAAACTTATTCGTGGGAACAATCCGCAGAAAAATTATGGAAGGTGATGCAAAAATGTCAGTAATGCCAAAGGTTGCGTTGGTGATGGACGCTTTGCCCGGACTAGGTGGCGCAGAAAAAGTGTTGATAGCGGCAATGGAGTTGTTTCCTGAATCGCCTATTTACACCCTGATCTACAATCGTGCCGCTTTTGCCCAAACACCAATCGCGCAACGACAAGTTATCACCTCTTACCTTGACCGTTTGCCACTAGCTTATACACAGTATCGCAAGTTCCTGCCGCTTATGCCACACGCCATCGCGCAATTCGATTTAAGCAAGTTCGATAAAGTGGTTTCGTTCAGTTATGCGGTGGCCCACGGTATCACAACACGCCCGCGGCAAACACATTTATCGTATACCTTCACTCCCATGCGCTACGCCTGGCGTCACATTGGATTGGATGGTCTTCAAAAACCCTCAAACCTGATGCTTTCAATATTTTTTTCATCTTTTCGCCGCTGGGATTTGAAAGCTGTCGCGCAAGTGGATGGATTCGCATCTGTCAGCAATTGGATTGGAGATTGGGTAAGGAGAATTTACCAGCGTGAATCAGTTGTAATTTATCCGCCAGTTGAGGTGGAACGATTTACCGCACAGGTCAAGCGCGAAAATTATTACATCACCGTTTCCCGATTGGTGGCACACAAACGAATCGACTTGATCGTAGCAGCTTTCAACCGCTTAAAGCTCCCGCTATTGGTTGTCGGCAATGGCCCAGAATGCGCCCGTTTGGAGCAGCAAGCTGGGGAAAACATCCACTTTCTAGGTTTTCAACCAGACGAACAGGTGAACAAGCTTTTGGGTCGCGCGCGGGGTTACATTTGCGCCGGAGAGGAAGATTTTGGGATTGCCATGGTTGAGGCGCAGGCCGCTGGCTGCCCGGTGATCGCTTATAGCAGTGGCGGGGCGCGGGAAACGGTACTCAACGGGAAGACAGGTCTGCTTTTCGAAGATCAATCTGTGGAAAGTCTTGCAGACGCAGTCAATCGTTCAGAAAGATGTTCGTTTGATCTACTCGATCTGCATTTGAATGCCGAACGTTTTAACCGACTACATTTTCAAGAAAAGTTTAAAAAGTATATTGATGGGTTCTAAAACTTGACCTTATTCGATTTAGCCAAACTGATTGACTGATCGGAACCATTTCTTACAATGGCGGTATGTCAAGATCGAGACAAGCCACAAAAGAACACGGTTAAAAGGTCAACGTACTCATGTTTTTTGCCGTACTGGCCGGGGTATTTGTCAGCGGCCTTTTCGATCATTTTTTGTGGACACTTGCTCCCGGGTGGGTACTGCTGGGAATCTTGCTTGGGCTTTGGGCTGGGCAAACCATGAATAGCGAGGCAAAGCACCGGTAGATCCTGTGATGAATATTATCCCAAAAAGATGACAATTTGAATTGACTCAAAATGTCAATCCCCTTAAACTTAAATTTCCCTTGGTGGGGAGTAGCCGCCCGCTTTTGCGGTTGAACAGTCGACATCCCGGATTCTATCCCGGCTGTTCAAGGTTTTTTCTTGCGCGAGACCATCATGCCTTATGGCATGATGGTTTTTTGTTTGATAGGAGATTGCATGGAGCTCATTACAATTACTTTGATTTCGATCGGTTTGGCAATGGATGCGCTGGCTGTTTGCTTGGGTATTGGCACAGCCGAGCAAATCCCCACCCTGCGCGGCAAAATCCGCCTGGCCGCCCATTTCGGCATTTTTCAATCCGGGATGACTGCCCTGGGTTGGCTGGCCGGAGGAACAATCGTTCTATATGTTAATAGTTTCGACCATTGGATTGCTTTTGCTTTGCTCGGCTATGTGGGCATCAACCTGATTCGCGCCGGTTTCAACAAGGATGGTCAGGCTTTTGAGCAGGACCCATCAACCGGCAAAGTGCTGGTAATACTGTCATTGGCCACCAGCATAGACGCTTTTGCGGTTGGCCTGAGTATTGCAATTATCAAGGTCCCGGTGCTGCTTTCAGTCATAGCAATTGGAGTCGTAACCTTTTTGTTATCCGCGCTTGGTTTGTTTGCCGGCGCCAAACTTGGGGAGACCTTTGGCAAGCGCATGGAAATCTTCGGTGGACTGATTCTGCTTGGGATTGGTATCCGGGTTGTACTTACACATCTTTTTCCATAAACCAAAGGGATGAATGTCCCAAATCAGGCCCGAAATAAAAAAATTAATGCAGTATTTAAATTGCAAAAGGCGAGATAATCGCAATAAAATACCAACTTATATAATAATAGTATATTGGTTTACAGTCTTCAATAAACCCATTGATGAGGAATGCCAATAAGGAATCTTCTGTTTTACGCGCTGTTGGATATCGCCGCGTTTCCATGCGAGATCAGGTTGATGGTTTCAGCCTGGATGCCCAAGAAGTTAATATCCGTAAAATTGCTGCTGGCAAAGGCTGGGAATTGGGGGAAATCTATATAAACGCCGGAATTTCAGCAAAAAAAGACAGCCATCGCCCTAGCCTTAAGCGCCTAATGAAAGATGCTGAGGCTGAAAAGTTTGATGTTGTCATCGTAGATAAGATCGACCGATTCTACCGTCACCTGACTGGTCTCCTGACCGCACTTGATAAATTGCATGGCTATGATGTTAACTTTGCATTTGTGCAAGAACAGATGGATTTTACTTCTCCCTGGGGAAAACTTACTTTGACCATGCTCGGTATGTTGGCCGAAATCTATATTGCTAATTTGCGCCAGGAGACTCAGAAAGGCAAGGTCCAACGAGCCAAAGATGGATGCTTCAAAGGGAACATACCGCTCGGGTGTTGCAAGGGCACTTGCTCAACCTGCAAAGATCCTATTGGAGAAGGATATTGTCCAAACTTTGGCAATCCGAATATCGGTAATGGAGACGTGGCCGTGCCTCATCCGATTGAAAGTCAGGCGATCAAACTCATGTTTGCACGATTCGCAACTGGGGATTACTCAACTGCCATGATTGCTGAAGAACTGAACAAGATTGAACTTCGCCGGGGAGATGGGATGATTTTCCATTTTCACACCAAGGATATTCCTGGACATTTTCCCCCCAGAGCCAATTTCGAAGGATTCGGTAAGGGATGGCCTACAGCGTGTTTTTTATGCAGGAAAAATTCAATATTACGGTTGCGATGAAATGGTGTCCGACGCGATCGCGGGAATATTTTAGAAACTTACCAGGGTAAGCGTGTAGCATTGATTGAAGATTGCTATCATATTAGAAACCAATATTGGGGCGGTGCATGAATGGATCAAGGCTGGTTTACTACCTGACGTCCATTTTGGCTGACCGGGCTGATAACCTGACAATCGAAGAACCGCTCTGGGATAAGAAAAAGGTGGCGCGTACTGGAAGTAAATTCCCGAAACGACTGCCCCATAAGTTTTCCGTCTCGATAACCTTACCTCTTACCGCAGCTGATACCCATCTGAGCTGAGTGTCGATCACACGCCAAGATGGCGATTTGCTAAGCAAATCGCCCGAAGTGAGCAGGATAATACCTTACTTCCTCTCGGGCATTGCCGATAAACTGCCGTTGTATTGCCGATAACTTGTAAGCGCGTTTGCGGTGAGAGAGTTGTCCGCAACGACCAACCAGCCTTGTCCAGCCAACTTCTGTGTTACCCGAATAACCCTTCCGGCCAAACTGCCATATCTCCCTTTTTTGCAGCCAGCCATAATTCACGGTCGAAAGTGGCCAGCGTGACAGGCATCTCCAGTGTCTCCTGCCACCTGAGCGCTGCAGCAAAGTGAGTGGCGTCATAACCGCGCAATCCATGTTCCCAGGCAAGGCGCGAAGCGTACTCCACCAGGGCAGGCGTGACAGATAAGCGCGCAAAAGAGTGCCAATGGGAGAGAAAATCCTGCCAGGCGTTCTGCGCAATATCGGCTTCCACCCAATTCATGCGGACTGCCTTGGCTAACGCCGAAGCCATCTCGACCTGTGTCAGCATTGCAGAGCCAACAGTATCAGCCGATTCAATAAGGGCATTGACTTCCTTGGATCCTGATTCCATCACATAGCGTTTGACCAATGCGCTGGTATCGAGATAGAGAATCATTCCCGGT
>CAZLJB010000202.1:0-6224 GCA_964559195.1 uncultured Anaerolinea sp.
GCTGTCAATCAGCTCGATGATTTAAAGAATAAACGTGGTCAGCAGGATGTCAGCTTTACCGCGGTGGGGTACGGTCTTCAGAAGAGTTTTCCGGATGCGACTGCCTATAAAGATTCAGCCCTGAAGACCCGCATGTTCGCCACCCCCAAGCTGAACCAGATCAATACTGCTTTTACCGGTAATTATTCACTGCTGCTTTCCAACAATGCCAGTACGGGTGGCACCTGCTTCGGTGATTCGGGCGGCCCCAATTTCCTTGGGAACACCAATATCGTGGCTGGCGTGACTTCCTATGGCATCAACAGTACTTGCGCGGGCACCGGCGGCGTCTTTCGCATGGACCGCCAGAATGTTCAGGATTTCGTAAAATCCTTCCTGCCATAATTACCAGCAAGGCTGGTTTGGTACGCTAATTCTTAATACGGTTTTATCAATGGGGGTGTTTCCCGGTTCGGATGCAATTCTTCCGAACTGAGAAACACCCCAAATTTCTTCTCTTTCGAATATTTTCTTCAAAATGAGAAGAGCTGAAACAAAATTCGTAGCTACTCACCAGCCTTCGGTTTCGAACAAAACCACCGAAATTTGCTGATCAAGGCGGCAAAATTAAAATCGAAGTGTGGGGATTAAAACCATATCTTTTTATTCTGGGGAGAGACGCGCAACATGCCGTTTAAAAACCCAAACCGCCTTACAGTCGGCCCAGACTATTTGGCGGTTTGCTTACGGAGAATGTAAACATAATAATAAGCCCCGTGGTTTAATAGAAGCTGAGCGAAACTTAAATGTTTGATGAGAGTTTCTGAGATTTGTTTTTAGACAGCCTTCCCATCCGGATTAATCCATCCCCAGCGGCCGAATCCACTCTGATCCAGCCTTTATCCTCACACCATCTCGACCAACTTCTATACATCCGTGTTGAACATCCACCAGGTTGAAAAGTTAGAAATCGGCAGTGTGGCATCCCTGACGCTGAAGGACCGTCAGCCACGCCATGCCGGTATGTGCCCCAGCGGATAGGCTTTTACATCCATGGCAATTTATCCAAATCCACATTCCCACCTGACAGGATGATGCCGATCCGCAGCCCGGTCAGGTCGATTTTTTGCTCCCAGAGCACACCCAGCGGGACTGCCGCAGAAGGTTCAATTACAATTTTGGCGCGCTCCCAGATAAATTTCATGGAATCTAAAATTCCTTTTTCACTGACCGTCACAACCTGCTCGACTCGTTTCTGGATGATCGGGAAAGTCAGGTCACCCAGGGATGTCAACAGGCCATCAGCCATTGTTTTTGGGTCCAGGGAAGGCAGGATGAGCCCCGCTCGCAGGGACCGGTAAGCATCATCAGCCAGCTCAGGTTCGGCTGCGATGACCCTGGTGGTTGGGGAGCTCTCGCTGACAGCAATGGCAGTCCCACTCAACAGGCCACCGCCACCCACGGGCGCAAGCACCACATCCAGGTCTGGGATTTCGCGGATCAATTCAAGCGCGGCGGTTCCCTGCCCGGCAATGACTTGATAGTTGTTATAGGGATGGATTTCGACTGCGCCTGTTTTTCTCACCACACCTGCCAGGCTGCTCTCGCGCGCTTCAAGAGTCGGTTCACAAAAAGTGATCTGACCGCCATATCCGGCCACCGCCGCTTTTTTGACGGCTGGCGCATTGTTTGGCATCACGATGTAGGCTGGAATGCCACGCAGCCGCGCCGCCAAAGCGATCGCCTGGGCGTGGTTACCCGATGAATGGGTTGCGACTCCCCGGGCTGCTTCTGCTTCAGAGAGCGAAAAAACGGCATTACAGGCCCCGCGAAACTTAAAGGCTCCCACTTTTTGCATATTCTCACATTTAAGAAAAACCTGTGCCTTCACGCGTTGGTCAAGATTTGCACAGGTCAGAACCGGGGTATGGTGAGCATAAGGCCGGATACGTTCGGCAGCCGCATAAATTTCCTGGATCGTTGGTTCGGGCATGATGACTCCTTTTTGTGCGCTTTCTATGTGCTCTCGGCGGCGAGAGGGCGGGGTGAGGGCCAGGCTACTATCCCAAACACCACTTGCTCTGAAATTTTAAACTACACCCTTATATCACGAAATACTTGACCTGGATGGGACGGATGATGTAGAATTATTAATAATTATCGTTCATGGGCAGGTCTCGGTATCTGCCTGCTGGAATAGTTATTAGTATTTTACTGTTTCTTATTCGGAATTTTGATCATAGGTGTGAAAATGTCAAGCTGTATTTGGGGTAAAGCGAGCAGCCATGGCTGATGTAAGCCAGCCTGGTGAATTCCGATATGGAACCTGGCAACCGGTCAGGCTTTGGAACAAGCTGATCGAGCCCTCCGTTTTGATTCGCGAGCCGCAGCGCCACCGCCGTGCCCGCATTCTCTCAGCCATGCTGCTGTTAGTTAATTTGCTGGCTGTTATTTCCCTGATTCTGACAAATCTAAGTATTTTTCCCGAAGCCTGGCCAACCCGGGTCAATTTGATCAGCATCGATCTGGGTGCCTTCCTGATCTTGCTGCTGGCATATTGGCTGAGCCGGACGCGCTATTTCGAAGCCGCCGCCGTACTGACTATTCTGACCATCCAGACGGCCTGTTTTGCGGCAATTCTTACCAACCCGGAGGTCAAGTTTGTACCGGCTTTTCCCATCCTGGGCGGGCTGATGGGCAGCCAATTTTTGCCTCGGCGCGTCACGATCTGGACCTTTGGGTTAACCCTGTTGGGTTTATTTTTGCTCCCGTTCATTATCCCCAATATTTGGGGCCCGGATTTATTCATCGCGGGTTTTTTTATCCTGACCGTCGGTATGGTGATGACCCTGGGGGCCACCTTGCAGCAATTGGACCTGGCCCAAATCATGGCTCAAACACGCGCCCTGGCCGAGCGGGAAGTGAATTTGGAGGCCGCGGTGCAAAGCAGCCTCGCCACCAACCAGAACCTGGCCGACCGGATGGGTGAGCTGAAACAGCGCGCCGATGAGATCACGCTGTTAAGCCGGATGGGGCAGATGCTGCAGGCCTGTCGCACGGATGCGGAGGCTCACAAGGTGATTGGCCAGTACGTCAGCAAATTATTCCTGTTAACTTCCGGCGCAGTTTACTTGATCCGGTCTTCGCGTAACAATTTTGAACCTGTTGTGAGTTGGGGCAGCGGCTCGCCGCAGCTCGAAAAACAGATATTTTCATTGGAAGAGTGTTGGGCTGTGCGGCGCGGGCAGGTGCACATTGTGCAGGATCATGAGGTGGAGGTTTACTGTCCGCATGTGCTGGCTACCGGTCGCAGCGGGCTGGCTACGATGTGCCTGCCGATGACCGCCCAGGGTGAAGTGATCGGTATTCTGCACATTTCAGCCGATACGGCTTTAGCCCGTTTTGGTGATGTGGAGCGACAGCTGGGTCAGGCTGTCGCTGAGGAACTGGCCCTGGCGCTGGCCAACATGAAGCTGCGCGAGACGCTGCGGCACCAGTCCATCCGTGACCCCTTGACCGGTCTCTTCAACCGGCGCTATTTTGAAGAAATATTTGAGCGCGAACTGCTGCGGGCTGATCGAAATCAAACCGGGTTGGGCGTGGTCATGATCGATATCGATCATTTTAAACAGTTCAACGACAACCTGGGGCATCAGGCCGGGGATGCCTTGCTGCGCGAATTGGGGAATTACCTTTTAACCCGCATTCGCGGCACCGATATTGTCTGCCGGTTCGGTGGGGAAGAATTTGTCCTGATCCTGCCTGATTCATCGTTGGAGATGAGTTGTAAAATTGCCGAGGAGCTGTGCGAAGGGATCGCCGCTTTGCGGGTGCAATTCCGGGGCGAAAGTCTTGCGCAAATCACAGTTTCGCTGGGCGTGGCTGGTTATCCCGAGCATGGCAATGTGATGGAGAAGTTGTTAAGGTCCGCTGATGTTGCACTGTACCGCTCCAAGCAGGCCGGACGAAACCAGGTCACGCAGGCCTGATTGCACGCAAAGGGCATGCTGAACAGAACCCTTGATTTACCGCGAATTTGTGATTAGTGGGGATTGGCACGGGCTTATTTAAAACCCAAACCGCCTTACAGTCGGCCCAGACTATTTGGCGGTTTGCTTACGGAGAATGTAACTCAATAATAAGCCCCTCGGTTTAGTAGAAGCTGAATGAGAATTAAATATTTGATGAGAGTTTTTGAAGTGGACAAAACCGCTGCGACCCACAGAACCCATTTGATCTGGCAGGCCAGTAATGAAGTAAAATTAACCAGCGTCTGTTATTGACACAAACAGTTGGCTTGATTTTGGGTTGCGAGGATGGTGTCTTCGTTTCGGGCTTGTTGGGATGGAATAGAATCCGAGGTGATTGTCAATGATTAATCAAAAAAAAATGCACCCGCTGCGCTTGTGGGAGATGCTGACTACGCCTTCTGGTTTTATTATTGAGCCCGAGCGCCGGCGCCGCGCCCGGATGCTCTCAGCCCTCTTGTTGGCCACCTTGTTGTTGGTGATTGCGGCCTTCTTCCTGACGATTTTTAATATCTCCCCCTTGGTTGCGTCTATCCGGGAGCGCTTCTCATGGATCGGTCTGTTCGCGCTGTTCAGCCTGGGGCTAGCATATTGGCTCAGTCGCACACGCTATACCGAGCAGGCTGCCATCTTTTCAGTGGCCATTATCCTGCTGGCCACCTTTGTGGCAGCTATTACCAACCCCGGGGTCAAGTTTGTGCGAATTTTTCCGATCCTGGGCGGTTTGATGGGCAGTCAGTTTTTACCCCGGCGCATCTCGGGGCTGACATTTGGGATTGCCCTGGTGGTGATCTTTGTGCTGCCCGTCATGATGCCCGGTCATCCGGACCCCGAACTGGGCATCGCGGCTTTCTTCATCCTGGCCATCAGCGTGATCATGGTCCTGGGTTCGAACCTGCAGCATCTGGATCTTGAGCAAATTGAGCAGCAGACGCGCGTTCTTTCGGAACGGGAAGCCAGTCTTAAGTTGGCTGTCCAAAGCAGCCTGGAAACGAACGAAAAATTGGCTGAAAGGGTGGATGAGCTCAACCAACGTAGTGCTGAGATCACCCTCTTAAGTCGCATGGGCCAGATGTTACAAGCCTGCCAAACGGATGTTGAAGCCTATGAGGTGATTGCCCAGTTTGCGCGCCAATTATTCCCGATCAATTCAGGCGCGGTCTACCTGATTAAGGCCTCGCGTAATTATGCCGAAGCGGTGGTCAGTTGGGGAGCCGCCTCGCAATCATTGTCCGAACGATTATTTTCAGTGAATGAATGTTGGGCCTTGCGACGTGGGCAGACTCATCTGGCCCAGCAGCAGGAAGCTGAGGTTATCTGCCAGCATGTACAGGCAGGCGACCGGGCAGCCTTTGCTTATATTTGCGTACCGATGATCGCACAGGGTGAAGCACTTGGGGTGCTGCACCTTACAGCGCTTGATTCTGTTCAGCAGCTGGGTGAATCTCAGCGGCACCTGGCTCAAGCCGTGGCGGAGGAGCTCTCACTGGCCCTGGCCAATTTGAAATTGCGCGAGACCCTGCGGCACCAGTCTATCCGTGATCCGTTGACGGGTCTCTTCAACCGGCGCTATTTTGAAGAAACCTTTGACCGGGAACTGCAGCGTGCGGTGCGCAATCAAACTTCCCTGGGTGTGATTATGCTTGATATTGATCACTTCAAGCGTTTCAACGATACCTTGGGCCACCAGGCCGGGGACGCGCTATTACAGGAGTTGGGTCGATTCCTGGCAGCTCGCATCCGCGGTGCGGACATAGCCAGCCGTTATGGCGGTGAAGAGTTTGTTCTGATTCTGCCAGATTCAACACAGGAGACCAGCCGGAAGCTCGCTGAAGAACTGCGTGAGGGCATTGCTTCACTCAAAGTGCCCTTCCGTGGCCAGAACCTGGAACAGGTCACCATCTCTTTGGGGGTGGCTGCTTTTCCCAGCCAGGGCGTGGAAATGGATGCCCTCCTGCGCCTGGCGGATGCAGCGCTTTACCGTGCCAAGCAAGCCGGTCGCAACCGGGTTGTACTGGCCTGAGCGAACAAAAAAAGGTGGTTTTCCCGGCCTATGGTATTTTCACGGGAAGGGGGATGTTTTCTATATGGGAAAATGCCCTGTGAGTATAAAATTTTTTTTTCTAATCTGCGATTGTAAAAAAAGACTCCTGGGCTTGTAATCGCCATCTAAAATCGGTGGGTGCCGTCTTCGGCGCGTAGCGCGCAGACCCTACG
>CAZLJB010000203.1:0-6164 GCA_964559195.1 uncultured Anaerolinea sp.
CTCTTCCGATCTACCTGCTTTACCGCTGGGGAAACCCGGCCACTTACGACACGGGCACACCCAGCAACCAGACTTTCTACCAGCAACATGATGCCGAATGGGTTGACCCGGGCTACCCAGGCGCTGGCAATATCACGGTCTTTAACAACGGCCTGGGGCGTAATTACTCGACAATTGACGAGATCACCCCGCCAGTTGACGCCAATGGAAATTACCCACTGGTAGCCGGTCAGCCGTTTGGCCCGACGAGTTTCACCTGGACCTATCAAGCCAATCCGCCGACCTCCATGTTCTCGGAAGCCATCTCCGGTGCTCAGCGCCTTCCCAATGGCAACACCCTGATCGATGATGGCGTTCACGGAACATTTATCGAAGTCACGGCAGGCGGGGAAGTCGTCTGGAAATACATCGACCCGGTTGTCAACCAGGGTCCACTGGCAAAGAATGCTGTCATTCCTTCAGATCCAGCCCGCCAGGGTGAATTTTTGAACGCTGTGTTCCGGATTTATCGCTAGGCTCCCGATTACCCTGGATTGGCCGGTCGCGATTTGACTCCGCAGGGTGCGCTGGAGAAGTAGAAAATTTACGCTCTATTTTTTGGGGCTCTCTGGGATTTACCGTGGTCCCCCAGCAGTGGGGGTAATTTGCCGAAATATTGAAATTTCTCCACCATGTGTGATGGTCACCGCGGAGATTCTCAAAGAACCTGTATTTTTTTGAAGTTGCTGGTTCGTAAAGTAAAACTGTAAGGTTCAAGGAAAAGATCGAGGCGCGGCGGTGATGTTTCACCGCCGCGCCTCGTGTTTGTCCTGATGAAATTCATGGCAATCCTGACAAATATGTAATTTATTCTGAACAGGTTCTGAACAACTTTTCGATAAGATCGATTTCATAGCCCCACAAGAACCGGGGCAACCATCTGCAAAAGGAGACCCGATGAAAAATAAAACCCAGATTCTTACTGCTTTGTTCGCCCTGATGGCGTTCATCGCCGTCGCCGCTGGCGGAACAAAATCTGCCAGCGCATTGGCGCCAAAACCTACCGCGCTTCCCGGTCCAACTGCTAGG
Source organism: uncultured Anaerolinea sp. (assembly GCA_964559195.1). Lineage (GTDB taxonomy): Bacteria > Chloroflexota > Anaerolineae > Anaerolineales > Villigracilaceae > UBA5195. The sequence goes on from CAZLJB010000203.1 coordinate 1,069, forward strand.
CTAACCCAACCCAGGCTGCCAGCCCCAACAGCAAAACCAACCAATCCACCTATGCTCACGCGCATAATCAAACCAACAAACTCGCCTGTTCCGGCGCCAACGCAGCAGGTTGGTGGTCCCGGCAGTTTCACCCTGGCGCAGACCTTGTCCGACAACGCTCAGAAAATGACAATTGCCTTCGATGGTCTCGCCTTTGTGACCGGAAATCTGGGCGCAGATTCGTTCTTCCCGCCCGGAAAGGTTGCTGACTTCTGGGGCTTCCAGTACCTGCGTGACAATGATCCAAGCGGTATGGGACACAACACCGACTTTCTGACCAAAGCCTCGCTCAACATGCTGACCGTTCTGTCCTCCGACCAGAAGACGCAATTGATCGCCCTCGCCAAAAGTCAGGTGAGTTCAATCAACGATTATGGCTACAAACGCTTTGTCTTGATGACGGCCTTCCGCCGCGCGCTGACAGGCGACCTGCCCGCTGGCACAACCGGGTTGAGCGAGGCTGCGGTAAAAACCTTCTCTGCTGAACTGTATAGACTCGATGGTCAGATCAGTTTTGATCGCGCGAAGGTCATGGGCGGCATTTTGTTCAACCTCAACGCCAGCCAGAAAACCTATTTGGATGCGATGGTTGGCAAAGGCATGACCTCCTGGCCGACCGTGCCCGAACCTGCCGAACTGCGCGGTCTCAGCCAGGATGAGAAAGTCGCTGTGATGACCTATGCAGGCGATCTTTTCAGTTGGTATGCCGGTTCCATTGATGCGGACGTGTACTTCTGCCCGGAGCGTCAGGGAACCTACTTCGGCTCTTTTTACATGAAAGATGCCCCCGCTGTCGGCAACGCCGGCTACAGCATCGGCACGAACATCACTGCTGAAATGGGCAAAGCCTTCATCGATGCGCTCGGCCCCGAGCAGGTCGTGCTAATAACCAGCCTGGTGGATATTCAGCGCCCAAGCCTGTATAGCATTGTGGATGTGCCCACCCAGGTAGTCACCGAACTGCGCAAGTTCAAGAATGGTGGTGCTGCCAGCAGTGCCACAATCCTCGGTTTGATGACCAGATACGGTGAATATGACGGCACAATCGTCTACAACCTGGCGACTAATTTCGCCAGGACGAATCGAACCCTGACCAGCACGCAAAAAACACAGTTATTGACCCTCCGCCAGAACCTGCTCGGCAACCTGAGTTACCCCGGCAATACATACCTGTACTCACAGCCCATCAGCATGCCGGCTATTCAAAACACGGATTTCCTGTTCAAATAATTGAAACGTGGTATGAGCTATCGCCAGCAAGCAATCTCCTGAAAGTTAGGGATTTCCTTTCCACAGGAGATTGCTTGGACTTGATAAATATCTTTGTCTGATAATTCTTAAAATATATGGCAGCGATTAAGACCGATCACTTTGCGGATGAGTTCTCTCCTTCTTGCCTTTTTCTAAGATTCGCCTACAGCCTCGCTGATTACCGGGATTTTAAAACCAGATCACACAACAAAGTGGATATCTTGATGAGAAAATTCTATCGATTTATTTTTGAAAATAAGATTTTGCTGCTGTGCACCCTGTCGACACTGATTATTCTCTGCCTGCTGCTTGGTGGAATGATGTTCAATGAATATTTATACCAGAATGAAAAAGCCCTGGTAATGGCCGAGGCCAGCACCACTGCCGAAGCTTTCGAACAATATACTGTGCAAGTCATTAATCAAGTTGATGTGCTGTTGAATGCAGTCAGGTCTTTCTATCGCCGGACCGGCTCTCTGAGCGAAGCACACCAATTCATCGACACACTGAATTTCGATAAATCTTCAGTTGAGAATATTTATCTCATTAGCGCAGATGGCACGATCGTTATCAGCCACGAAGAAAATACAATAAATACAAATGTGCAGGATCGGGAATATTTTCGTTACCACCAGTCAACCCCTGCAGATACCCTTTTCATATCGCCCATCGAACTCGGTCGCAATAATGGGCAATTTATATTTCCAATCACACGCAGAATTGATAATCCAGACCACTCCTTTGGTGGAATTATACTTGTCACGCTCAGGCCGCAATCCTTCACCCGCTATTACAATCAGCTCAAAATTGGGACCCAGAATGTGGCTTCTTTGGTGGGTATCCTGGATCGAAAAGTGAGGGTGCGCATCCCCGAAACAAATACCGCAAACTGGACACAACCCTTCGAATCACCCCTTTGGGCTGCCTTAAAACTCTCGCCAGCCGGAAACTATGAAAATCAGAGCCCCGTGGATGGCGTCATCCGAACCATTGTGTATAAAAAAGTGGATAAATTACCATTGGCCATCGTGATTGGTTTTTCTGACATCGATATTGGCAATCGAATTGCCGAACGCCAGAAATGGCTGGTTTTGGCTGAAGGAGTGCTCATCTTTTTCGTCTTAATCATCACTGCAATCTTAATCGGCATGATCATCAACCGTGACAAGCTATCTGTCGCAAATCAAAGCTTGAACACACTTAATGCCAGGCTTCAGGAATTGGCCCTGTCCGACGCGCTGACAGGTTTACCAAGCCGTGTTTTGTTTTCGGACCGCTTCCAAGTAGCGCTGTTGAGCGCACAGCGTAACAATGAGCGTTGTTTTCTAATGTTCATCGATCTCGATGATTTTAAGGAAGTAAACGACAACTTTGGACACGCTGCCGGGGATGAAGTTTTGAAAACCATGTCTGCCAGAATGAGCCAGATTCTGCGCTCCAGCGATACCCTGTGCCGGTGGGGTGGGGATGAGTTTTTGTTATTGCAGACCCATCCCCGGACAACTGTCGAGGTGATCGAAATCGCTGAACGTTTATTAGCAGTTATAAACGACCCTGTTGATTTTAACGGAACTGCTTGTCAGGTTTCAGCCAGCATAGGCATAGCCAGCTTTCCGGAAAATGGTCAGACGTTGACTGATCTGCAGACAGCTGCCGATGCTGCCATGTACCTTGCCAAACAACGAGGCAAGAACCAGGTGGTCTAAAATCAACCACTCGCCACGCCTAGGCTGTTTCCCTGGCGCTCACCAGGTGGTTTTTACAAACCGATTACATTCTCTAAACAACTTCTGAACATCTTATTGTTATATTATGGATGAAAGGAAAAAACCCATGCATCGAACCATCCTGATCTTTTCCCTGATCGTCATTCTATTTGTGGCCTGTGCCCCTGCAGCCACGCCGGCGCTGGAGTCTGCCCCAACGCCCCAAGCGAGTCAAACGCCGCCGGCCAGCAACACGCCAGCCGCCACGCCCCAGTCGACATCCACCGCGCAGGCTCAACCCGCTGTGACGAAAAAGCCCAAAGGGCAGAAAACTCCACCAGCTTCGACTTCCACCGCAAAAAACCAGGGCAAGCAGGCACAGCCCGGCGCGACTGCGTCCAGCCCAGACTTTATCGCCGCTGAAATTACCGGGCGGCCCACCAATAATTCCATCACGATCAATGTCGTCCCCGCTGCGGCGCTGGAAATCTATTACGAATATGGCACGACATCTGGCGCGTACACCGCCAAAACCGCCCCGCAGAGCGCCAGCGCAGCGCTGCCGCTCGAAACCCTCATCAGCGGACTTCAGCCAAACACCCGTTACTACTATCGTCTGAATTACGTGGTAGTCCCAGGTTCTGCACGGGACGCTGGCAAAACCGGCCCGGAGCATACTTTTATGACTGCCCGTACCCCCGGCAGTGCCTTCATATTTGACATCCAGGGCGACTCACACCCCGAGCGATTGGGCAAACAGTTCGATCCCACGCTCTATACCCGCACCCTGGCCGGTGCCGCCGCCGACAAACCCGATTTCTACATGACCATCGGCGACGATTTCAGTGTGGACACGCTCAAAACCGTCAATGCCGGAACGGTTGCGGCCCAGTACATCAATCAGCGCCAGTGGCTGGGGCTGGTCGGCGCGCCGGTTTTCCTGGTCAACGGCAACCATGAGCAAGCCTCGCTCGCCAACTTGACCGGCAGCGCCGATAACGTGGCCGTCTGGGCACAGACTGCCCGTAATGCCTACTTTCCCCAGCCCGCCCCCGATGCCTTTTACAGCGGCGACTCCGAGCCAGTCGAGTTCATCGGGCAATTGCGTGATTACTACGCTTTCACCTGGGGCGATGCCCTGTTTGTGACCATCGACCCCTATTGGCACTCCCCGCAAACGGTGGATAACCAGTTTGGGGCTGGTCAAGGCCAAAAAGAAAAACGCGACCTGTGGAATGTGACCCTTGGCGACGCACAGTACCAATGGCTCAAGCAGACCCTCGAATCCAGCAGCGCCAAATACAAGTTCGTTTTCACTCATCACGTGCTCGGCACCGGGCGCGGCGGCACTGAACTTGCTGGTGGTTACGAGTGGGGCGATTCCGCCAACCTTGCCGCTCACCGCCCCGGTTGGGACAAAACCATCCATCAGTTGATGGTCGACAACGGCGTGACCATCTTTTTCCAGGGCCACGACCACATTTTCGTCAAACAAGAACTCGACGGGCTCATCTACCAGAGCCTGCCCGAACCCGCCAATCCTTTTTACAGTTGGGAAAACGCCGATGCCTACAAAACCGGCGACAAATTCCCCAACAGCGGGCGTGTACGTGTCAGCGTTGCGCCTGAAGGTGTCACCGTCGATTATGTCCGCTCGTATCTCGACAAACCCGACGAATTGGCGTTTTCTTACACGGTCAAATAAAGCCGCCAATTTGCCCTATTTTTTCAACTATCCGAGAAAATTCGCAGATTTGCAGATAAAACCAGGGATAATTTATGCCAACTACACGCCTTGACCGAATTCTGAGCTTCGTTCTGCTCCTCGCCCTGAGCGTTTCCTGTTCGGCTGGCCTACCGCGCAGCCAGCCTCCCATTGAATCGACCAATCCGCCATCCACACCGCTCTCCACCCTTCAACCGACCAGCTCACCCGCGGCCGCTTCCGATTCCAAACCAACCCCAGCGCCCAAGCAGACACGTGCTCCCAAAGCGCCAGCGAGCGGACAAGACGGCAGCAATGCCTCGCAAAATCTATCCTTCGAGGTGCCATCCAGATCGGAAGAGCACACGTCTGAACTCCAGTCACCTGAAGCTATC
>CAZLJB010000204.1:0-6159 GCA_964559195.1 uncultured Anaerolinea sp.
CAATTTGATAGTACTTCATGTTTTCAAACTGGACTATTACCTCTTTGGTTGATTTTTAACACCATTGACAGTGCAAATTATCTAAAAGAAATGTCACCATATTTTCCGGAGGGAAAACCAATTTTTTTTTCCACCCTCTCAACTTTTTCAATTACGCCAGACCTGGCATCCTGGAATGACTGGGAGAAATCCATAGGAAGGAATTTTATCAATATTGGATCTCGAAAAAGTCATTATCCTTCTGATGCACGAGCATTGGTTAAATGGGCCAATCCTCTTCGTGCCTGGAGCAAAGAAAATTTCAATCCAATAAAATCAAGAATTACGGCGGAAGAACTTATCGAACTATGGAAGAACAAAGTAAACATAAATTGACTCTGCGTCAGGAAACATGTAAACTTCTTATATGAATATTGACTTGGAACTTTATCGTAGAGAAATAAGGATTTCCAACAATCCCATAATACGTCTATCTGGGATTGATATTTCCCCGGAGTATCCCCGTCGCACTATCGTATTTTTACATGGATTTGGAGGACAAGCCATTCAATGGAACCGCCAGATTCAAAAGTTTTCAAGGGATAATCGAATCATTGCTCTTGATATGCGTGGTCATGGGAATTCCGATAAACCATCGAGCAACTATAGTATGGATGAAATTCAATCTGATATTCGAGCAGCTCTCGAATATCTAAAAGTCACAAATCCAATTATATTAATAGGACATTCTTTTGGCGGTGCAATTGCAGCAGAATTTGCCTTCAACCAGCCAGACAAAGTAAGTAAACTTATACTGGTCGCAACAGCTGGGGAATTCAAACTTAATTTATTTTTTCGTTTCTGCCTAAATCTTCCAACAGTATTGCTTCAGGTTTTAAAGCCATTTACCAGCAAATGGCTTTCGGCGCCACCTCAAGTATTAAAATCCTGGTATAAAAATAATCTCTCAAAATGGAATGGGTGGGAAATTTTTGAAAGCATTGATGTGCCTACCTTGATTATCCGGGGCCATCGAGATTATATTTTTGCAAGTTCCCAGTTTGAAAAAATTGCAAATTTGATACCCGGCGCAGAAGATGTGGATATTGGCGCTTCCGGTCATCTTGTGATGCTCGAACGCTACGACGCAGTTAATCGGGTCATTGAACGGTCGTTAGACGGAGAAACAAAATCCTGGCGAGATGCAGCTCTTAATCTTTCCGGTACCAGTCGTGATGCAATTCGGCATGAACGTCCCTGGGTTGTACATTACGATAATGGGGTGCCCTATACGATCGGGGTTCCACGTATCCCATTACATCATTTATTACTTTCATCGACGCACCGGTTTCCCAATCACGCTGCAATTATCTTTGAAGGAAGTACTTTAACGTATCGTAAACTAAACGACGAAGTAAATAAGTTTTCGAATGCGCTTTTATCACTTGGATTTAAAAAAGGTACCAGGGTTGCCCTGTACCTACCCAATTTACCCCAGGTAATTATTAGCTTTTTTGGTATTCTAAGAGCCGGAGGTGTAGTAGTATTTGTACCTCCCAATGATCAGATTGAAGAAACTATACGTCAAATTAAAGACTCGGATCCAACGATTTTGATTGCATTAAGTAGTTGGGTGGGTTTGGCACAACGAATCATGGCTGAGTCAAACATCTCACATCTTATTCTCTCTGACCAAACGGATTACCTGGATGGAATTAATCAAAAGTTGTCCAATTTTAGAAAGCAAAAATTGACAGCTCCGAATGCATTGCTTTGGAATTCATTTATTAAAAACGGTAACTTCAAATCTCCCGATGTCGATGTTTCGCCTGAGGATCTGGCAGTGATCCAATACACTGGTGGAACAACAAGTGATGCCAAGGGAGTGATGCTATCCCACAAAAATTTAGTTGCAAACACAATTCAAACCAGGCAATGGATGCCTGATGCTAAGGAAGGGCAGGAAATATTTCTTTGCGCTTTGCCATTTTCCCACAGTTATGGATTAACTGCGTCACTTAACGTACCCATTTCAATCGGGGCAACTTTGATATTAAAAACAACTTTTAATGTCTCTAACATTTTAAAGACGATAAAAATTTTTCATCCAACCATCTTTCCTGGCGTTCCATCAATGTATATGGCAATAAATAATTTCAAAGGGGCTCGAGCATACGGGCTTTCATCGATTCGCGCCTGTATCAGCGGATCTGCGCCCCTGCCGGTGGAAATTCAAGAAACTTTCGAAAAATTGACCAAAGGTCGACTCGTGGAAGGTTACGGATTATCGGAGGCTTCACCAATCACCCACTCCAACCCTCTCTGGGGTATGCGAAAAGTTGGGAGTATCGGTATTCCACTCCCTTCAACCGAAGCCTGCATTGTTGATCTGAAAAATCCAGACAAAGTTGTTGCTATTGGTCAAATCGGGGAACTTGCAATTAGAGGTCCGCAAATAATGATTGGGTATTGGCAAAATACTGTGGCTACGCGCAATTCATTTAACGCCCAAGGTTGGCTCCTGACTGGCGACATAGCAGTTCAGGACACCGATGGCTACTTTCGAATTGTGGCCAGAAAAACGGATATGTGGTATCCGGAAAAAATTGAGAATCCAGCCTTCCCACGGGATGTGGAAGAGGTACTTTACGAAATTCCCCAAGTTGCTGATGCTGCGGTTGTAGCAATCGCCGGTGTGCCAATCGCCTTCATTATTCGCGGAAAGGAAAACGTCTCAAGCGATTCTGTTTTAGCATACTGTTCCAGACGTTTACCACCCTATCTAGTTCCAAGATTTGTAATTTTCCTCGACTCGCTTCCACGAACTTTCATCGGAAAAGTTTTGCGTCGTGAGTTGGTAAAAAAATATGAGCAATCACAGACCAATTGACGCATCTAATCTCGGTTCAAAACAATCTGGCATGCTTTATTCTATTCACTCAGGCACTGGCAATCCGGTTATCCTTATTCATGGATTGGCTGCATCTTTATATGACTGGAACGACCTGATCCCAGAACTCTGCGAGACGGGTTTTTCTGTTTATGCACTTGATTTACCCGGTCATGGAAAGAGCGAACCTCCAGAATTGCCAATCGAGTACAACATAGATTATGTCTTTTCACAGTTCTGCGATTGGATCGAGAACCTGAATTTGGATTGTTCGGTAATATTAATTGGTCATTCGCTTGGAGCTTATCTTGCAATTCGATATGCTGCGCTATTCCCATACAAAGTTATGAGCTTAATATTGTGCGATCCATTTTATAGTCAAAAGCAATTACCGCTGCTTCTACGCCTAAATTATAAATATTCTATATTCGACGTAGGCACTATCGATTTATTTCCAAAATGGTTAATCAGATTGATAATAGACATCACCAGTCTATCCATTCGAAACGGCTTCCAGCTTCCTGAAAACGTCCGAGACCAAACAGCCATGGATTACAAACGTGCACAACCGGGTATTTTCAAGATCGTACCAACTATTCTCGATATATCCTCATTATTTCATCAGATTTTCCAACCAGTTTTTATAATTTGGGGAAGTCAGGATGGGACGTTGGAGCCAAAAAATTTTCCAAACATGGTAAAAGAATTCCCCAATGCCAGAGGTTATGCAATTTCGAATGCAGGCCATGTACCTCACCAGTCACATTCATCTGAATTTAATGAACAAGTTTTGAAATTCTTGAACAATTTCCCATCATAACAATAATCCGGTTTCTTAGGCCCAAATCCCCTGCTGGCCTTGATGGCTCCCTCGAAATATTTTTGCGGAAGTGAAATCGGAATGGATTACTTGACAAGCATGCTACAATAATTGCATTCGCGTCAAGTAATTTATTGGAAATGCAATTCATCAAATTTACTTCTTGGTGGCATAAAAAAATAACACAGTTTCTGTTAGACAAAATCCAATATTCTTTTTGAAATAACCCACAATTCCAGAACTGAATAATATTCATCAAATATTATTATTGGCTTGAAGCATCTCATCACTTTATTATGTATATTTGCTATAATAACAAAACAACATCAAAAAATTCAATCCACTTCGCGCCGTTGGCAGAGGATACATGAAATTAGCTTTGGTCATTGGGTCCACAATAGCAACAATTAAGGACGAAAACTTGAGTGGACGAAAATTACTCATTGTTCGGGACGCAAATACCGCCGGTGAAACTTCAGGGAATCCGTACGTCGCTGTAGATACTGTCAGTGCCGGCACGGGTGATCTTGTCTTAATCACAACCGGCTCATCAGCCCGCTACACTCAGATCACCAGAGAAACTCCCGTTGACGCCGTTATCGTGGGTGTAATTGATTCGCTGGAAGAGAGCGGTAAAGTTACCTATAGAAAGAGTTAATTTTTTGCCCTGGTTTTATGATTACAGGGCATTATATTATTATGCCGGACTCACGTTCTTTACTCTCAGTTGGCCTGGATATTGGCACAACAACCACGCAAGTTATTTTTTCACGCCTAAATTTATCTGACGTTGCCCGACCTGGCCAAATACCCAGAATGGCAATCACATCTAGAGAAGTACTTTATCAAAGCCCGATTGTATTCACGCCACTTTTCAATAACGAAACAATCGATGCGGATCGATTAAATGATCTTGTTCGCCAGGAATATTTATCAGCAGGTATTTCCCCATCCCAGGTTGAAGCTGGGGCAGTCATAATAACCGGTGAAACTGCAAAAAAGAAAAATGCGGACGAAATTTTACGAGTTTTATCGGGCCTGGCTGGTGAGTTTGTAGTCAGCGTAGCAGGACCTCATGTAGAGAGCTTAATCGCGGGACGCGGCGCTGGAGCTGCTAAATACTCGCAAGCTAATTACACAACAATCACAAATGTGGATATTGGTGGAGGTAGCGCAAATAGTGTTACGTTTAGAAGTGGCAATATTCTTGCTGCTGCGGCGATGAATTTCGGTGGACGAATTTTAGAAATTGATCATAATACTGGTTGCATTTCCCATATTGCCGAACCTGGCAATGTAATTCTCAAAGATTGTGGAATTAGACTTGAAATAGGTGATTCGCCAAGCCTGCCTGAATTGAAGATTTTCACGAACCGAATGGCAGACATGACGGTGGAATTGATCGAAGGTTTAAAATCTTCACTTGCGGAAAAATTGTATCTTACTCCACCGACGAATGTCTCAGGAAAAGGTTCTGTTTTAATGTTTTCTGGAGGAATTGGATATTATTATTACAATCCAATAATAATAAAAAATGTGAGTGACTTAACAATCCACAATGATGTTGGCCCATTACTCGCCGAATCACTGCGAAACCACTCATTGACTAAATTATACGAAATAATTCCTCCATCCGAAACATTAAGAGCAACAGTTCTCGGAGCCAGTACTCAAACCATTACATTATCAGGCTCAACTATATGGGCCGAAAAAGAAATTTTACCACTTAGGAATGTCCCTGTTATCCGACCAACCATCGAATCAATTCCTGACCCGGAACTAGTATCAAAAGCCATCTCTGAAGCAGTTACAAGATGGGATGTAAATCCTAAAATTGACAATTTTGCAATTGCAATCGACTTAAATCGCTCGCTTGATTACCCGACACTCTTACAACTATCAGAAGGATTAGTTAAATTTTCAGAATCTTTACCGATTGAAAAACCGTTAATCGTTATTATTGAACGAGATTATGCCCAAGCTCTGGGGCAAACCGTCAAAGGGTTGAACCCAGCTCGCTCTCTCCTGGTTATTGATCAGATAGGATTATTAGAAGGTGATTACATCGATGTAGGTAACCCACTCATGGACGGGCGTGTTGTACCGCTAAGCGTTAAAACATTGATTTTTTATCATTGATTACTTTACAAAAATCTTGAGTTGACATCCGCAATAATTCTTGGAATGCATCGCTATTAAAAATAAAAATTAAACCCGAAATAACTCGGGAATTATGAAACGGAGACCTTTATGCTCCTAAGAACTAAGCTACATGGTAAAACTTACGAATTCCCTGATATTCGCATGCTGATGGGCAAAGCCAATGAAGAAAAGTCTGGTGATCAGTTGGCTGGAGTAGCTGCAGAATCTGCAGCTGAACGAATAGCGGCCCGTTTGGTTTTGGCTGAAGTATCGCTGCAGGTGCTTCGCGAGAATCCAGCAGTTCCCTACGAACAAGATGAAGTCACAA
>CAZLJB010000205.1:0-6120 GCA_964559195.1 uncultured Anaerolinea sp.
TCCCCGGCTCAGTTCGAAGAAAGTCGGACATCGTGCTGTGCATAAATCCGACTCTGATGCAACAATAGAATGAGTCCGCTCATTTTATCTACCCCATTAATATTATTTTAGGACCCCATCAGCCCCGGATCTGTCTTATCGTTATCTGCCTGGTTGTGTTTTGATTTCATTCGCTTGACCAGCTCGACTGGCATGGCAATCACCACTGAAATATTATCAGCCCCGCCGGCCTGGTTGGCCAGCTCGATTAAGCGCGTGGCGGCCTCGGCGGGGGGCATGTGCGAGGCAACCGCCTGGATCAAAGTCTCTGGCACACAGCCCCACAGTCCGTCCGAGCATAACAACACGCCATCGTCCTTTAGAAGTTCGATTGAACTAGTGTGGGGTTCAACCTTGTCCCGTTTGGCGGAGAGAGCCATATTCAACCGGTTTCGATTGGGGCTGACCTGGGCTTCGGAGGCTGTCATGACGCCCTGCCGCACCATCTCGGCCACCATGCTCTGGTCTTTACTGATCTGGATTAATTGGTTGTCTCGGATAATGTACGCGCGACTGTCGCCTACGTTGATCAGGCTGGCCTGGCCGGGCTGCAGCACCACCGCAACCACCGTGCTGCCCATTGATTCCAGCTCAGGTTTATTCTTTGAAAATTGGCGAATATCTGCCAGAGCGGTATTCACGGCGGCTTCCAGGGTAGTCTGCACGGCTGCGTTCTGCTGACTGCCCAGATAGACGCGTTTGAAGGCCTGGATCACCATCTGGCTGGCCTGGCTGCCACCGGCATAGCCCCCCATCCCGTCCGCCAGGATCAACAAGGGCGGTCTGGATTGGAATAAGCCGGGCAGCACACTCCCGATGGAATCCTGATTGGGAGAGCCCTTGCGCTTGATCCCAACATCTGTCAATGCTGCCACTTTGTAGGAAACCGAAGAAGGGTTTTTCATAAGGGTCGCCTTCATTGTCCAGTTCTGGATATGAGTTGGTTAATAATCAGGACACCTGTGTGTGAGTGTTGTTATCAATTGGATTTAACAGGGTTTTCGAGTCAATCTCAACCGCATCTAACTGCGTTTTTGAGTCGCCGTTGAGCGGGTCTAACATCGTTTTCGCACCATCGATATCCTCTGACACCAATTCCTGTGTCGCATCATCATCCGGGCGGTTTCCTTTGGGTGTTTCAAACAGCAGGGTCAGGCGTTTGCCCAGCCGGATTTGATCACCGGAAAAGAGGGCGAGCGGGGCGGTGATCTTTGTTTCGTTGACAAATGTGCCGTAGGTTGGCGCTGATTCGGGCTGACCGGGGCTGCTGGCTCGGACGACTTCGGCGAGCATAAACAGCCCTGCGCTGTTGAGTGTGAGGGTGGCATGTTCACGCGAAACCGGGCGATCATTCTCGAAAGCCACTTCGTTCTTGGCCCTGTCTCTTCCCAGCCTGGTCGTTTCTGTTGAAATTGGGATCTTCAGGCCGATCTTGGTCGGGTCATCGCTGGATAAGACCGACAATGTTGCCAGTATGGCGTCATTGTTAAGATCGAAACCATCCAGCGTAGCCTCTGCCGATGAATAGCCAGACTCCGGTGCCCAGTTTGATGAACTTGAGTCGGCAGCTGGTTTTTTGTTGCGCTTCAAAAAGACCACCGCCCCTATTCCCAGCAAGAGGGTCAGACCAGCAATGCCCAGCACGCCCGGTGATGTGGCAGACGACCAGACGGAGACCGGGGTTGGCACGGGTGTCGGGACTATGACGGTTGGAATAACAGCCGCAGCCTGGTTGGCAACGATCACATTGATGCTGTCCTGGGACAATTCCTGGCTGCCTTCCCCCAGCGCAACCACGCGGATTTCCAGGTTGCCAGCCGGATATTTGCTCAGGTCGAGGCTCAGGTTGTAGGGCTGGGTCGTCACTGTGCCAACCGTGGCACCTGCCACATCAAAGCGGACTGCTCTGACATCATCTTCATTGCCAGTGAGGATTGTGCTGATGTCGACCTGGTTGCCCAGGGTTTTTCCTGCGCCAGGTGAACTGATTTTTATTCGGGCAGGCAGGACCGGCAGTGAAAATTCGCGTGTGGACTGGTCTTTTTCCGATCCGATGGACACTTCGACCGCCAGCTTGTGGGGGCCGGGTGCAGCGCTGGAGTCGTAATTGATCTGGTACTGCCCCGTGATTTGCTGGTTCAGTTTGTCGAACATGGTTTCAAGCTGTGAACTATCCGGAGAAGACAGGTATTCCCCACCCGTCAGCCCTGAGATGCGCCTGAGAGTATTCTCGTCAATATTTTTTCCCAGGCCAATCGCATAAATCGGGATGTTTCCAGAAGCACCATTGGCCTGTTTGATGACATCATCAACCGTATAAGAACTGCAGACCTTGCTGACAGCTGTTTCGTCTCGCCCGTCCGTCAACAGGATGACCGCCCTGCGGCCTGGGGCGAGCGTGTTGGCAAGTTCCACGGCCTGATAGGCCGCATCATACAGGCAGGTTCCGGCGTTGGGGGTGGCTTGCAGTTCGTTTAATTGTTTTTGAGCAGCCGCGTGATCATTCGAAAACCCACCGGATTTACCGACCTTATCATTAAAACCGATGATGGCCACCTGGTCCGAGGCGCCTAATTTTTGAATAAAATTGGTACCCGCTTTTTTAGCAGGCGGCAGGCCGTTATTGATCATGCTGCCGCTGGTGTCAAACACCAGGATCAGATTGACCGGTACCTCTGCTGCCTTTTGGACGCCGGTCAGGATGGCTGGCTGTGAATCTTCGAAAACCGAGAAACTCGAGATCGAAAGGTTGGGCACCGGATAACCCTTGTCGTCCAGGATCGAAACAAAGGCGGAGACATTGTATGATTCCTTGTTTGGATTGGGGCTGGCCTGGATGTAGTGGATGGTCAGGTTTAACATTCCCTGGGCCAGCACAACCCCGGGCAGGCTGATTACAGTTGCCATGAGTAGAAAATAGTAGATTGATCGCCAGGCTGTCACCACAGAATTTTTCATGCAACCTCCATCCTATATACCAACACCTGACCTGACAGAATGCCTGCCCATTTGGCCAACTAACTTGACCAAAACCTTGTAGCCAGGTTAGATTTAAGTATAATATCATTTAATAATTTATTGCTAATTTTGTGATCTGATTTTAGGGTTCACATGAAATTGGTGAATGAATTTGGTGCTGACCATGCGGGTCCCGCTGGATGTGGCGCGGCCTGGAGATGGATGTTTCGATTTGGGAGGGAAAGCCGATGGCGAGTTCTAAAACCAGACTGAATTATGATTAGTTGAATTTGATATTAAAACAATTCCAGCATGAAAACAATGATGTCCTTCAACTCCATTCTGTCACCCGCCAAAAACTGCAGGGCTTGCGGGGCGAATGGAATGGCCGTGCGGCAGAAGCGTTTCTTGACGAAATGGAAACCAGGCTGCTGCCGGCTGTCCAGCGCACCGCCCGGGCCCTGAACACCTCCGAAGGGGTACTACGCCAGATCATGAACACAATCCATGAAGCCGATCTGGAAACGGCCGGATATTTTAAGAATTTCGAATCTCAAATTATTGAACCTGGGAAAAAAAACAGGGTTTATCTAATTAATGGTATCAATTATGATGGTAGCGAAGCAAGTTTAAACAATTTAAAACAATTGCTTGAACAAAAATATGGTACTGGAGTTGAGGTTGTCGTGGTTGGAGCACATCCTTACAGCAGTAATCTGGTGCAGTATCAGAACCTGTTTCAGCCTATCCACTTTGGTGGCTGGCTTTCGCCAGTGGATTGGTTAGCCGGCAAGGCCATTAACGGGCTTCTTTCTGGCGCAAATACATTGGTAGGTGTTGGCCAGGTGGTGAATGAATATGTAACGGTTGGTTCGGTTCAGTCCCAGCAAGTTTATAATTGGATTGAGGGGGATCTGCGCGACAATGGGTTGATTGGATCCGAGAATCTGAATGTAATATTAGTGGGTCACAGCGGTGGCGGGGCTATAGTTGGCAATATTATTGATGATATTGAAAACAAGCTGCATGTGAATGTCTCTGGCGCGGTTACCATGGGTTCGCCGATTTCAAATTACGATAATGCGGGACAATATGCGAAAATCATTGATATTGCGAATCCGGGTGATCTGGTGGGCAACCCCTTGGGATTTGGAACAATACGATCCAACGAAATGCGGGTTGGTTGGTTATTCCCGTTAGTCCAACCTGGTGGGCCGGTCAATTTCATTACTTCTGTCATGGGCGAAGATAAAATCTTCCGCGATCCGGGCTTAGACGTTCAAAATGTTATCACCCATGATGGTTCCTATAGCCCTCTCAATCCATTTACATGGGTGGCGGCGCATGGTTCTTATTGGAACAGCCAGGAAGTCGTGAATGCGATCGGAAGTCTACTTTGATATGGTACCAAAAAATAAAACGCTTCGTGTTTTTTTCCCGGGATTGGTATTGCTAATGTTTAATATTTTTGCATGCTCGTTTTTTCAAAACTTAGGACAGCCTGCCATACCTCAAAGTGCACTTGAAGGAGTAAAACCAGCAAGCACCCGAATTCTGGGCCACTTTCGTTTGGCAGATTGGGCCGAAGGGGTTTCGACGTCCCAATATATTACTATCTTTCAAGCTTACCAATTACAGAACGATGCAGCTGAGATCCGTGTTTTTTTAAACGATAACGGAGCTTCCCAATATATAGGCATGCTTACAGATCAATTACAGATACCAGGGGTGAAGACAGCATTTATTGATTTTGGCAGTCAGCGCTGCATTATTGGTTGGGTTTCCCCTGATTTAGCCGGTAATTTGTTGTTTTTCCATATCGAACGCGTACCGAAGGACCCGACCCGCCGGATGCAGGAAGCTGTTTTAGAGAGCACGATTGAGAAAAACGTTTTTATTGTCCCAATTCGAGCAGACGCATCTCCAGAGTTGTGGAATAGCATCGCACTGGCTGCAGTCAAAACCAAAGAATCCCTTCAGCGTGGATTTGATCAGAAGGGTAGTTATTACCAGATAGAAAAAAGTTATGATCCACCCTTGGATGTTTCCGGTTTTTACTTGCACATTCTGCTTAATAAATAGGAGTTATGAGCATGGCCGTCCCCATTGAAAACCTGAGTGTACAGCTCTCCCGTGAAGAATTGTTGTTTTTGCTATTCACTTTGAAAACAGATTTTATTCCCGGATTGGATCCGGACCCGCTCGGGGAGCTGGATAAAAACCAAAAAAATTTAAGCCTGCTGTTTGCAGAGCGAGCATTACGAGCTCGCGATCTGGTTAATATTGATGAAAAAGGCGGGTTGGTGGTACGAGAATCGCTTTTGTTGATGATCGCGACCTGCGTCTATTCAGAGATGATGATTTCTTTGCACCACTTTCCAGCAACTACATCTCCGCGTATGACTTTTTGGCATGTGCGTTCTGGTGTGATTGTTAGCCATACTCGTCCAGACGCCCCGCTGCATGGCTTTGCTTTGTTGAAAAACTCTGCTGACCTGAAGCAACAGATCTTGGATGGCTGCAATCTTCTTTCTTCCGATGGTTTGGAGTATCCCGAGATCATTACGACCAATGCTGCATTAAAAACTACTCGTGAAGATTCTTTGAAAAATATACGACATGCTATTAAAGGGCTTGTATCAAAGGGTGCCAATCCACAATCAGCGCAAGAAATATGCGGCGTCCTGGCTGGGGAACATTCGGTCTCAGCCTTGCACCTTGCTTTTCAGTTGCCAGATAAGACCTCGCAGCAGGAATCGGCAACTGTGTTGAGCGGGAAAACTTCCAGCTGGCTGATGACAAATCTGGAGCAGGAGAAGGTTTCTCTTAAATCCATCAGCAAACAGGTTCTATCTGAAATGCTCCAACGCTGGTCCAGCAGCGCCGGGTCTGGGCTGGAGATTCCGGCAGTTTGAATCGCAGTTTTGAGTAAATAGCAGCTACATACAGGGGAACATTCCCTTGCCTGGCAAGCGTGGTGTATTGTGAGTGATATTATATCCAGCAAAACCAAAATAATTACTGGCTGGTACGCGATTGGTGCAACCGCGATGATCACGGTTTCCAGCATGAGCCTGGGGGATAAATCCCCGGCTCAGTTCGAAGAAAGTCGGATAAATCCGA
>CAZLJB010000206.1:0-6088 GCA_964559195.1 uncultured Anaerolinea sp.
TGCCCTGGCAAAATCCGGTTCAAGGTCCCTGGCCAGATCGGCGGGTAATGCTGAAAAAACGATTCTAGCGCCTGCCACAGACTGTGGCAAAGCGGGGACGAGTATCATTTCTCGGGCCCACTCTGGCATTGGATCAGAAAGCACCCAACGGCAAGCGCTGACGTAGGTTTTTCCTTCTGAACGGTCTGAAGCTGCCAATGCAACAACCTTAAACCAGGGGTGGCCGTCAAGAAGTGAGATAAAACGTTGTCCAACTGAGCCTGTGGCTCCCAGGATAGCAACGGGGATGGATTGGTTCATGAAAAATCTCCTTTTGTTGCGCGTAGCCATGAAGTCCGAATATCGTTATTTATTTGTTTTCCACTAAATTATTTAATGATTAATTCATGCAAAGCCCGTACCGACTGTTCATCATGGGTACTTTCCACCACCATGCTGATTGATACGTCAGATGAACCGTGAGCAATTGCTAATACATTGACATTGATTTCACCCAGCTTGCTGAAAATTTGTCCGGGAACTCCGGGAGTGTTTCGGGTACCGGAGCCGACAACTGTAATGATCGAGACGTCATCAGTGGCCCAAACCCGATCGATGTCATGGTCGGCGAGTTCTGTGGCAAATACCTTCCCAAGCGCAGCGAGAACTACCTCGGCTGATTCGCTCGGGATGGCAAAGCAAATAGATTGTTCCGATGAAGCCTGAGTGATGAGGGGTACGCTCGTACCAGTGGATGCCACAGCCGCAAATGTGCGAGCTGCCACACCGACCACGCCCAGCATGCCGCGCCCTTCGATAGTCACCAGGCGCTGTTTGCGGATGGTGGTGACTGCTTTAATAACCTTATCGACAGAGGATGCCAGGCTGTTTTTGTTATTTGTTACCAGGCGAGTCCCTGGGTGAGATGGATTAAACGTGTTACAAATTCTTAACCCGATACCGGCTTCAATCACTGGCCGAACGGTTTTAGGGTGCAGAACCTTGGCACCATAATATGCCAGTTCGGCAATTTCAGCGTAAGTGATTTCTGGCAGGGTGCGTGCATTGGGGACCATGCGGGGATCTGCTGTCATGACCCCGTCCACGTCCGTCCAGATCCAGACATCATCAGCCGGGAGAACAGCTCCCAGGATGGCGGCTGAGTAATCGCTTCCACCACGGCCAAGCGTAGTGACAACACCTTCAGGCGTGGCACCAATAAAGCCGGTTACGACAGGTACAATTCCTGCCTGAAGCAGTGGGTTGAGAATAGATCGGGTTGCATAGGTGCTTGCGCCAAAATCTGGATGTGCGCTCTGAAAACTATTATTGGTTATCACTAATTGGGTGGATTCAACAAATTGAGTCTGAATGCCGTGAGATTGGCAGACTGCCGCAAACAAACGCACACACAGCCGTTCGCCGAGTGATGCTACGGCATCCATAGCGCGCGGGCTGGCTTCCCCCAATATAGAGATTGCGCGACAGAGCGAGCCAAAAGTTGTAATTAGCTCTGCCATTTCCTGGTTTACCCGGGAGCGAAGATCCAGGTCTGTGATTTGTGCAGCGCTGATTTCTTGATGGCGAGCTAGAAGGTTGCGCTCAGTTTCAATTAAAGGTTGAAGGTTGCCTCGGGCGGCATATGTGGCGCTATCCAGCAGGGCGTTGGTAGCACCGGAAATGGCGGATGTTACTACCACTACCCGTCCCCATTCAGCGCGAGCATCTTTGACAATTTGAGCTGCCTGACTCATCGCTTTCGCAGTTCCAACGGATGTGCCTCCAAATTTCATGACGAGGGTTTGAGATGATTTTTCTGCCATAGAATTCTCCTTTGGAAAGTTTCAGCTAAAAAATGGCGTTATAAAAAAACGCTCCACGTTTCCGTGGAGCGTTGATGTGCGGTTCAGCAGCTTCTGGCTAGCTTTATCCAAACACCAAAACCCCACGGATATTCCGCGAGTTAGTGGTAGTTGTAGTAGTCATGCTGCCAGTTAATGATTTCATATTGGCCGCAGTTATATCATTTTGGTAGTAGGCTGTCAAGCGACGGATAGCAGCGGCGGATTTATTCGGCGGAATATTCCTTTTTAGTGTGGGTCAGTTTTTCGGAAATCGAATAATTTAGCATAAGTTTTCTTGCTTATTAGTTGTGACATGCCATCAGCCTACCATCTCCCGCCCATAGTTAACTGGAAGGTCAATAAATTATGCAGTGGCGGGAGATGAAGGTCTTGACAAGGTTGGAATGGCACCCCGGGGAGCCTATTCCCTTATGCTCTTGCGTAAAGATAGAAAACTCAGTCCTTGATGGTGCGGTACAATTGAATTACTATGCAAACCTTGAATATTTCTCAATCTGAAAAAGTGAAAACACTCGCAGCCAACTCCTATTTTCAAGGATTGAGCGAGATTTCGCTCAAAGAGCTTTCCGCGAACATGAGTCTTCGGCATTACCAGCGCGGAGAAGTGTTATTTTGGGAAGGCGATGATTGTTCTGGCCTGCACATCATTGAACATGGCAGTGTCAAGCTGTTCCGTATTTCACCGCTTGGCCGTCAACATATTGTCAGGGTTTTGCAAGAAGGAGAGACCTGTAATGAGGTCCCAGTTTTCGACGGAGGTCTGAACCCAGTCAATGTTGAAGCGCTGGAAGAAACTTCCGTGTGGGTAGTGGAAGCAAAAGCGGTCGGTGATCTGATGCGCAAGGATCCGGAGTTTATGCACAAGACCATCCAAAACCTGGCCAGGATGATGCGACACCTTGTGAAAATGGTCAGCGAGATGGCTTTTTACCAGGTGACCAATCGATTGGCGCGATTGATTGGTGAAATCCATGCGGATGAACTCAGCGGTGAAAGCAACATTCGGTGGACCCAGGATCAATTGGCTGCCCGGTTAGGCACAGTACGGGAAGTTGTGGCACGCTCATTGCGCGAACTGGAACGCAGCGGGGCCATCGAAGTTGAAAATCGACACATCGTTATAATTGATCAGAACGTACTCGATCAATGGGCGCAACTTTGAATTAATTGGAATTGAAAATAAATTATTTTCGGGAGTGAATGTTATTTTCTACACCACCAATTCAAGTTATCGAATAATGCGTGGATCGTAGATTCGTCCTTTCCAGGTGACTCCCTGGCCGGAGAGAACTTTCCATGCGGATGTGAACATCATGGCAGCGAAAACACCAGCGCCCAGCGGGGTAGTCAGCGCATTCCACCTGGAAATGCCCATTTGCCTGGCAATTTGGGCTCGATAATACAGGATTAAACCCCATACGAGTAATGCTTCAGTTATGATAATCGCAGACAGCCACCTGGTACTTGCTTCATTGATGAACCATGCCAATCCCAAGGTTGGCCAGAGTGGTAGGAATAATGCTGCCATCAATGCCAGAAAGGCGCCAAAGACACCAAGCAGCAGCAGAGCAGGCCGGTCGGATAGTCCCAGATATATATTTTTAGTCCAACCTTCCCACATTTGCGGGAAGGAGGTATACATGCGCGTGCTTGCAACACCCCGACCATCCGCCACAATTAGCCGGTAACCGCTCCATTTTACTTGCTCTGAGATGGCTTTATCTTCAACGATCAGGTTGCGAAGTTTTTTATGCCCACCGATTGCATCATAAACGGCGCGTTTGATCAGAATAAATTGGCCGTTGGCGATTGCATCCCTGGTTTTTGGGTCATTGACTTTACTGGGAGAAAAACCGACTGACAGGGCAGTCATCACCAATGGCATGATCGTTTTTTCCCAAAAAGAGCCCAGGATTTGTTCCGTCATAATAGTGTAAAGGTCGGCCCCAGTTTGGTTGGCGCTGGCAAGTGAGGCTGAAAGGGCGTTGGGTTCCAGAAAGGTGTCAGCATCAATAAACAGGAGCCATTCGCCTCTTGCGATACTGGATGCTTGATAAAGAGCGTGGGGTTTTCCAGCCCAACCAAGGGGTAGCTCAGCTCCACCCAGCACAACCAGGCGATGATCACGGGCAGAGAAACTAGAAAGTATTTCAGGTGTATTATCACTCGAGCGATCGTCCAAAACAATCACTTCGTAAGCTGGATAATCCTGGTTCAAGAGTGCCTCAACGCAACGAGCAATATTACGCTCCTCATTTCGAGCGGGGACGATGATTGAAATAAAGGCGCCTGCATTTGGCGCTTGAACGGGCGGAGTAGTCACCTGCAGCCAAGCCTGATTGTGTAACCAATAAATAATCAGCAGCGCCGGTAGGAAGATGATAGTAGAAATAATCAAATAGACCATTAGTTTTTTTTTCCGATTAAAGTACTTTTACGATGGAACCTCTGGATGTTTTTTCCACTTCGATCCGATTTGGAAATGCTTCTTTTAATTCATCCAGGTGGGTGATGATCAGAATTTTTGCAAAATCAGTTTTTACCAGGTTAATGGCTTCTATCAGGCGTTGACGGCCCTGGGTATCCTGAGAGCCAAAACCTTCGTCAATTACCAGGGTTTGCAGTCGGGCGCCGGTACGGCGAGCAAGTATTTCGGAGAGGGCCAGTCGGATGGCAAAGTTGACCCGAAAGGCTTCGCCTCCTGAAAACATTTCGTAATCCCGTGTCCCGGCTCCATCACTGATCTGTATATCAAGCGTTTCTTTTAAATCATCTCTTTTTTTATCTTTAAAGCCAGCCTGAGTTATGAAGCGCACACTCATGCTACTGTCTGAAAGCCGGTCCAGAAGTTCGTTGGCTTTTTCTTCAATTTGGGGCAGGGCCTGCTCGATTAAAAGCGCTGGAACACCGTCTTTGCCAAAGGCACGTTCAAGTATTTTGTGGTTTTTAACTTGATTTGCTAGTTCCTCACGTTGGGTTTCAATGCCTGATTTGCGGATTCGCAGGTCATTTATGACCTTTACCTTTTGTTGGGCAGCGCCGACCTCGCGGGTCAGAATGTTTTCCCGTTCCTGGGCATCCATCAGCGCTTTTTCTGCTGAATGCAAATCGGGAGTTTTAGCTTTTAGCTCATCCAATGCCTTTTGTTCGGCAGCCTGGTTGGTTGTTTGTAATTCCAAATCGTTTTTCTGCGTGTCGATTTGGTTTTGAATATCGGTTAGTTCGCGTTCAAGTGGAGCTAGCGCTGCCCGGGCTGCTTCCAACTCACGCAATTCTTGTTCAGAAGCACGACCGGCTTGTTCAGTGGTTCGTATGTTGTTATGGGCAACTACATCATATCCGATTGAACGCAGGTGTTCATCAATTTTGGACAATTCTGCGCGTTCATCCAATGCAAAATTTGTTCCTGCGATGATTTCAATAATTTCATTCAGACGAACTTTTCCCTTCGTATTCCAATCTAAAACGGTTGCGCTGATGTTCTTGATTTGCTCACCCAACTGTGTGGCGCGCGTGTTGGCTTGGATTCGTTCTGATTCCAGCCCTTTTAGCTTATTCAGCGATGTCTCAATTTCCAATACTTTTTCTTCTACAATGTCAAAAACGGATTGGTTCGCTGAAGTCTGTACCCCTAGTGCTTTACCGATTGCTTGCAACTCCCGGTCTATTCGGGAAAGATTTTGGCGGGCGGGTGCGCAGAAACTTTCAGATTGTAACAGCTCACGTATTTGAGACAACCTCGGAGCATCTTTTTCATCCCACTCAGTAACGGTTTGCAGGTTGATCTGGATTCGTTCATTGATCCTTGAAAGTGCGGTGACATGATATAGGTGATCTTTTTCAATCCGGCTAAAGACTGGGATTTCTTTTTCGAGTGCAACAATCTCTTTATTTAGAGTTTCAAGGCCGCTCCTGTTTTTTCTAAACTCGTCTCCTTTTTCTTTACCTTCATTTCGCAGACTGTCCACCAATTTTTGGCGGTCTGCCGGATTAAGGGGCTGCCCACATAGCGGGCACAAGGCACCATCTGCCACTTCAAGTTTTTTGATGCGTTCATCAAGAGCTTCCATTTCGACTTTTAGACGATCATTACCGCTTTTAAGAACTAATAATTCTTCTTTCTTTGATTGAATTTGTTTTTCCAGGTCTATACGCTGGGATAATTGAGTTTCAACCAGGCTTAATTGAGTCTGGGTTTCGCTCAACTCTGAATTGAGCTTATGCATGGCTCCGCGCTGGGTTTC
>CAZLJB010000207.1:0-6053 GCA_964559195.1 uncultured Anaerolinea sp.
AGAGCGATTAGCATGAGTCCGGATTTTTCCAGCTGATATTAATTTTGCTCGGACCATTTCTCCAACAGTTGTGTGATCATTTGTTAAGCAGGTTGCCCGCTTTTGCCGGATTAGATATGCTCGACTATCACCAACGTGAGCAATAAACATGGTATTGTGCCGGAGATATGCCGCTGTTAACGTTGTTCCCATGCGTCCGACTCCCATTTTTTGGGCAGTATTATAGACTCCAACATTCGCTTTTTCTA
This sequence comes from uncultured Anaerolinea sp., assembly GCA_964559195.1. Taxonomy (GTDB): domain Bacteria; phylum Chloroflexota; class Anaerolineae; order Anaerolineales; family Villigracilaceae; genus UBA5195. The sequence continues at coordinate 249 of CAZLJB010000207.1, forward strand.
TTCCCATCCTAAGCGCGCTCAAAGTATTGGATTTGGATTCAAAAAGTGCGCGTGCCATCGCCTCCAAGGCCATATTACTTGCCACACTTCCACAAGCATAGCCCCCCATGCCATCTGCAATCGCAAATAGGTGCCCGATTTCCGAGGAATGGCTATTTTCGTGAATTAAAATGGCGTCCTGGTTATCATCCCTAACCAGCCCAACCACGCTGACTCCACTGCTTTCTATATCTGGCAAGATATTCAAGACAGGACTCCTACCGGCCAGAAGCGTTGCAGTAATACTGCAACACTTCTGGCCATAAGATATGTTTTATTTTTGCTCACTGGTTATTTGCTGAATTGAAGGCAGTATTGATTTCCCCTTTCGCACACTATTAAGAATAAAATATGTCAAGCTCACAATAAACCATGCAATGGAAATTCCTAAGGCAAGATATGTGGCTGAGGTCGTGATCCCGCCGGAAATGAATCCGATTGCGAAAATTGCCACAACCATTATTATATTGACAATTAAACCAAGGGCAGGGATAAAAGCATGTTTGAAAAAACTAAATTCTTTATTTCCCGCAAATGCGACAAAGGTTAATCCACAAATCAAGGCATAAAGGACAAATGTACCGAGATTGGATGCCAGGGTAATTCCGGTTAAAGCCATTACACCGCCCACCACACCTATTGTACCGATGATTCCTGAGACAATCACCATGATGAAGACACCTGCAGTTGGAGTCGCATATTTGTCACTTAATAGACCCATTATTTCTGGCATTTCATCATCTTGAGACATTGCGAAACTGATTCGAACCGCTGTATTCATCGCAGCAAGAGTTGTACCCAGGATGGCTATTGCAACACTGGCCGCAATAACCAGCATGAAAGCAAATCCATTCCCGCCCAAAAAGGCATTCCCGATTTGAACTGCTAGGTCACCAATTGGTGCACCAGAAACCGCTGCCGCGGATATCCCTGTCAAACTGCCATCAGCAGATACAAGCCGGGTACTTAGGGCATAGTTCGCAGCAAAATATTCCAATAAATAGGCAAACAAGCCCTGTATCACCAGGGATAAGATCACGCCTCGGGGGATATCGCGCTTTGGATTTTTTGCTTCGGCTGCTAGGGCTGTCGAAGATTCAAAGCCAACCAAAATCAAAATTGCAACCGTTGACTGAAAAAGCATTCCGGAAAAGTTGTGCGGTAATACAATCGAAATGGAAGATGGGTGATACCACTCGGCGGATGGAATATTTAATGGATTTTGAATTCGGAATAATATTGCCAAACAAGAAAAAACAATCAGTGCCGTCAATTGAATTACATTGATTACAATCGAAGCTGTCGTCGAGCCGCTAATACCTCGCATTGCAATCAACCCAACACCTGCTGAAAATAACCATGCAATGATTACCTGCCCCCAAACCGGGATAGCCAATCCAAACTGACTCGACAGATAGGTAACCAAAACTGCAAAAAATGCAACCATCACACCTGGGTAAACCCAATAAAATAAATGAGTTGCCCAACCTGTGATAAATTTTGCCAGACGTGCCCACCGTCTATGATGAGGTTCTTCCCGATCTAAAAATGCTTTTTCTGCAAAATAATAAGCGCTTCCATTGCCAGCATCCGGATAGCGGCGAGCAAGTTCGGCGAAGGCAAAAGCTGTCAGGAACGCAACTACCAGGGCAGCAACTATCCCAGTCCACATATCCATAGCAGTGCTCGAACCACTCGAATCTATACTTGCCGCTTGAAGTTGATATGTCATCCACAAGAATGCGCCTGGCGCGATCAGTGCCATTGCATTTACGGTTACTCCAGTAAGTCCCAACGTCTTTTTTATAACAGGTGATGACATAATTCCTCCGTACGAAGATTGGATTTGCATTTGATAATGCTGTATTGATTTTACAAAGAACGATTAGTTGCGGAAAGTACCCAAAAAGGCAATTTATTACCAATGAAATAACGATTTTTGGTCTTTGCCAAAATATAAAATAATCTCGCTAACCCATTTGGGTAGGGATTCAAAAACACCCTCTTGATCTTGTAAAAGAGGGTGTTTAGGTCATAATTTTTATTGGAAGGATTATTGGAGGGGCAGGTAGGTTTTACCGGATAAATGGCACATCATCTGAGTTACTGTATGCAATCTCTCGTTGCAACTTAAACTGTTGTGTGTAAAGTTGAAAGTAATGCCCGTGAGAACGTAGAAGCTCCGCATGTGTGCCAACTTCAACGATCATACCATTTTCGATAACTACAATGCGATCAGCCCGTTTTATTGTTGAAAGGCGATGAGCAATAACAACTGAAGTGCGACCCTTCATCAAGGTTTCCATGCCTTTTTGGATTAATGCCTCGGTCAGGGTGTCAACACTTGAGGTAGCCTCATCCATAATGAAGAGTTCTGGCCTGGCTATAATGGCCCGAGCGAGGCTAATCAGCTGCTTCTGCCCAACGGATAGTAAATTGCCACCTTCCCCCACGTTTTCGTCGTATTTCTTGGGTAAGGAGATAATAAAATCATGAGCTCCAGCTAATACTGCTGCATCTTCTACCTCCGTATCGCTTGCATCTAATAATCCATATCGAATATTTTCGCGAATGGTTCCTGAAAACAAGTGCGGGGTTTGAAGCACTATGCCGATTTTTTTATGAATGCTTTGCAAAGTGTAATCCGTATAGTCTTGATTGTTGATACGGATAATTCCTTCACTGGGTTCATAAAACCGGCATAACAAGTTGACAATGGTTGATTTTCCTCCACCAGTCGGACCAACAAGCGCAATTGTTTCCCCCGGCTTTATTGTTAGATTGAAATTTGAAAGAACTGGCTTTCGATCTTCGTAGTAAAAATAAACATGATCGAATTCAATGACTCCCAAAATAGTTTTCGCTTCAACTGCTCCAGGTTTGTTATGAACATCCGGTTCGGAATCGACTAATTTAAATATCCTTTCAGCTGACGCAATTGAATGTTGCATTTCTGCATACACCCGTGCCAGATCTTGAATTGGCCACATTATGAACGTAAGGTAAGAAACGAAGGCATGGATGCCTCCAATCGTAAGAACTCCAGCTATAGCCTGATAGCCACCATACCAGACGATAAGTCCAAGTGCCAAAGCTGTGATAATCTGAACAGTTGGAAGGAATAGGGCTGATAACCAGGCCGCTCGGTAGGTCGAATTAAACATATTATCAGTTAAAGTTTGAAATTCCCGCAAGTTTTCATCCTCTCGCCTTAATGCTTTGACAATCCGCACACCCTGGATGTTTTCGTTGTGTGCTCCGGTGATTTTACTGTTCGCTCGCCTCGAATTTCGAAATTCAACAAGGATTTTTTTTCGAAAATTAACTGCAACAATACTGAGTATCGGTAAAACCGCGAGCACGATCAACGCCAACCGCCAATTTATAATCATCATAAATATGGTAGCAGTTGTGATATTCATGAAAGCCCAGGTTGTGTCAACCAATCCCCAGGTCATCAAGTCAGCAACCCTGCCAGAATCTGACGTTACGCGGGCGATCAGGCGCCCAACTGCATTTTTGGAATAATAGGATAATGATAATTCTTGTAAGTGGTTGAACATGCTCCTACGGAGGTCGTACTGTATACGTTCACCAAGTACTCCGGCCAAATAAATAAAAGTAAAAACCATGGCAGACTGGATGATTTGAAACACACCATACAAACTGGCCCAGCGCCATAAGGCTGCAGGGTCCTTTCCCTGAATAGCTTGATCTATGATATTTTTATTAATATAAGTGAACATCGAGTCTAGAGCTGACGTCAATGCAATGGTAATGAGAAAGCCAACTACCCAATGCCAGTGGGGTTGAAGCAAACTTATAATTCTCTTTAATACAGGAGTTGTGAGAGGGCTTGTGTGTTCTTCTTCTTCGATTTCAATTAGATCGATATTGGTAGTCATACGTTTTTCTCCAGTAGTACCTGGCAGTGCCATTCCTTACAAATATTAGTTATTTATCGTTCGCCAATTCTGATTCCAGTTCATTATCTATGCGTGTCTGAATATCATAGATTTTTCGATACATGCCATCCAGCTGCTTGACAAGCTGTTCGTGGGTTCCATTTTGAATAATTTCGCCTTTATCTAATACCAATATCAAGTCTGCATTCATTACAGATTGTATGCGATGCGCAATAATGAATGTCGTCCGGTTCTCCATCAATTTATTTAATTCATCTCTAATTTCTGCTTCGGTTTGCATATCAACTGAAGATGTCGAATCATCCAGAATCAATATCCTTGGGTTTTTTAACAACGTCCGCGCAATGGTTACGCGTTGTTTTTGTCCACCAGAAAGTGTGACACCTTTTTCACCAACAACTGTACGGTACCCATCCGGAAAACCTGCAATGACATCATGAATTGCCGCTGAGCTGGCTGCGCGTTCGATTTCGGTATCAGATACTTCATGAGCAATTCCATAACTGATATTCTCTCTAATCGAACGGCTGAACAAAAACGGTTCCTGTTCTACAATTCCTATCTGGCTACGAAGATATTCACGAGGGTAATCCTTCAAATCAACCCCATCGAGTAATATTCGACCGGAAGAATATTCATGAAACCTTGGCAATAAATTAACCAGCGAAGTTTTCCCTGAACCTGTTGAGCCAATCAAGGCGAGCGACTTTCCAGCCTCTATCTTGAATGAAATATCCTTCAAAATTGGGGTTTCATTTTCTGAATACCGGAAAATAACATTTTCAAAAATAATCTCCCCATTTACCGGACCGACAGGTTGATACTTACCTTCCGATAAATTTTCGCGTTTTTGCTTAATGATTTCCAGAAGTCGACCGTAAGATACCATTCCAGTTGATGTTTGAACAATTAAACGTCCAAGGTTTCGAATCGGCCAAATAAGCCAAACAACAAGACCAACGTATGCAAGGTAGGTACCTACACTAATCTCTCCATTTATTGCCATTGTAGCAGCAAAGATAAATCCCCCAAGCATTTGGAATCCCAAAACAATATCAGATAAAGGCCAGAACAAAGAATGCATTAATAGCAATGCTTTTCCTCGGATAAATTTTTCTTTATTGTCATTTTCAAATTTATCTTTTTCAAAATCCTGGCGAGCAAAGGCTTTTACAACCCGTACACCCGTTAAATTTTCTTGCAAAGTAGTGGAAAGATGAGCCTCCTGCTCTTGATATTTCTCATAGCGTACCGTCACTTGTTTGAAGAACCAGAGAGATACAATCAATATAAAGGGGATCACAACAACAGAAGCAAGCCCTAATTTCCAATTGATTGAAAGAATTGCAATAAAGTTGATAAGAAACAAAAGAATAATTCGCCCAACACCTATGGCCTGCTCGCTAAAAAATCGGCGAAGTGCGTCCACATCCGAAGTTACCCGTTCGATCAAATCACCAGTTGGAGTTGCACTGTGGTATGAAAAGCTAAGCCTTTGGATTTGATCAAATAAAAAATTTCGCATCCGGCGAGCGATACTTTCAGCCGTAAAAGCTGCCAACCGGCCCGATAAATAAGCAAAATAACCCTCAAAGCCTGCCAGGAAGACAAAACCCAGGGCTATAAGCAGTAAAGAATATCCCATGTCGCCACCAATCGGCAGCGAATTACCACTAACCAAATCGGCAAAGTAACGGAGTAACAAGAAAGTAGCTGTTTTTGCAAAAGCTGATACTGACTGAGCTGCTACAGCCCCTCCATATGACCAGTGGAACCCGGTCATAACTTTCCATAGACCCTTTAGTCTATTTTCGGATACAGCATCACGGAAATCAAAATA
>CAZLJB010000208.1:0-1327 GCA_964559195.1 uncultured Anaerolinea sp.
CACTCTTTCCCTACACGACGCTCTTCCGATCTGGCACCTTGCTGTTGAAAGGCATCCAGGATGACCTTCAAATTGAGGGTGATGCCTTCCAGGGTGGCGCGGATGATATCGGCGCGGGTATGATTCATGCTCAAGCCAAAATAAGCCGCGCGGGCATCCGGGTTCCAACGCGGAGCGCGCTCTCCAAGCAGGTAGGGGAAGTATAAGAGCCCGTTTGCACCGGGGTTGGACTGTTCGGCCTGCAGGTTCATCAACTCATAAGGGCTAAGACCCAGGCGCGCGGCGGCCTCCTTTTCCGGCAGACAGAAAGTATCGCGCAGCCACTGGTAAGAACCACCCGCGGCCTGCATGGCTCCGCACGGGCTGTACATGCCGCGCATCAGGTGTGCAAAGGTGAAGGTACGCATGGCGGGGTCGTAGACCGGCTGGCGGGTGGCCAGGGCAATCCAGGAAGATGAACCGAGATAATTGAAGGCACTACCCGGGCGTACCACACCGGCCCCGGCGGCCGCGCAGCAGCCATCGCCTCCACCAATCACCACTGGCGTTCCAGCGGGCAGCCCTACTTCACCCGCCACATTGGACATTACGCCACCGATCACATCACTGGCGGCATGCAGCTCCGGCAGGCAGCCAGGCTCCAACCCGGCCGCCTGCAGCATGACGGGCGACCAGTCCCAGGTCTGCAGGTCAAACAGGTTTGTACCGGAGGCATCCGAAAAGTCGGTCGCGAAAATACCGGTCAGACGCGCAACGATAAAGTCTTTGGCATGTACAAACTTATAGGCTTGCGAGTAAATTTCGGGTTGATGATCACGCAGCCACATGATCTTGGCGGCCTGGTAAGACGAACTGGCGCGGTGCCCGGTGATGCGATATGCGTTTTCCATCCCGACGCGCTCAACCAGATGGGCAGCCTGCGGCAAAGCGCGGGTATCCGCCCAGATCAATGCGCTGCGCAGTGGGCGAGCCTGGCGGTCGAGCGCCACGCAGCCCATCATCTGGCCGCTAAAACTCAGGCAGGCCACCTGCGCGGGTCCGATCCTGGCGCTGGCCAGCAGCTGGCGGGTGGAATCGCAAACCGCCTGCCACCAATCTTCAGGGTTTTGCTCGACCCAGTTGGGATGCGGATAATAGCTCGGGTAGGCGCAAAATACACTGGAGCGCACCTGACCTTGCTCATCAAACAAAGAAGCTTTATTTCCGGTTGTGCCCAGGTCGTGGGCCAGGATGAATTTTTCTGTCATTTGGGTGTTTCCTGTGGTTTGGTCTGGCAATTATTATAGCATTTTCACGGCGGGTCGTATTGTGAACCGGGTTTACAAAG
>CAZLJB010000208.1:1427-6047 GCA_964559195.1 uncultured Anaerolinea sp.
GCGGGCGAGGCCGGCTTCGATCTTCTCCATGGAGGTGGCATACGCCAGGCGCAGGTAACCTTCCCCGCCGGCTCCGAAGTCGGTGCCAGCCAGAACAGCCAGTCCGGCTTCATCCAGCAGACGGCTCGCAATCTCGCGCGAAGACAACCCAAAAGACTTGATGTTTGGGAAAACATAAAAAGCACCGCGGGGAGTTTGAGTATGCACTCCCGGAATGGCGTTAATCAGCTCCACCACCCGGTCACGCCGGCGCTGATATTCTGCCAGCATGCTGCCGATAACTTCCTGCGGGCCGGTCAGCGCTTCAATCCCCGCAATTTGCGTAAAAGCAGCCGTACAACCTGCCGAGTGTGTGATCAGCAGTTCCAGTTTTTCAGCCAGCGCCCGCGGTGCAATCATGTAGCCTAAGCGCCAACCCGGCATGGCAAAGGTCTTGGAAAATCCATCCACGATAATGGTACGTTCCTGCATCCCTTCAAAAGCCGAGATATACGGGACCGGCTGGCCATCAAAGACCAGGCGGGCATAAATCTCATCCGTCAGCACCCAGGCATTGTGCTGGCGAGCCTTTTCAGCAATGTGTTTCAAATCCTCGTACGGAATGACCCCGCCGGTGGGGTTGGAAGGGGAATTGAGAATGATCAGCCGGGTGCGGTCCGAAATGCGCGCATCGAAGGCTTCCAGGTCAAATGAAAAATTATTTTCCTCTCGCAGCCTGACCGGAACCGGCACACCACCTGTCACCGAAATGACCGCCGAATAGGTTGGGAAGCCCGGATCAGGATAAATGACCTCATCACCGGGCGCCACCAGGGCCAGGGGTGGGAAGAACAGGCCCGGCTTGGTACCTGGCGAAACCACCACCTGTTCGGGTTGAATGGTAATACCACGCTGCCGGCCGGCATACTCGGCAATCACCTCACGAAAGCGCAGAATGCCAGCCGAGGCAACATAACGCGTCTGGCCATCCCGGATGGCCTGGATACCCACTTCGCGGACATTTTGCGGCGTGGGAAAATCCGGCTGGCCAAGTTCAAGGTGAATGATATCGCGGCCCTGGGCTTCCAGGGCCTGGGCGCGTGCCAGGACGGCATACGCCCCTTCAGGCTCCAGTGTGTTGACACGCTCGGTAAACATATTACAGCTTCGGCAGTACGATCGACTGCTGCTTCTGGTATTTACCCTTCTTATCCGCGTAAGAAATTTCGCAGGGCTCATCCGCTTCAAAGAACAGGACCTGGGCCAGGCCTTCGTTGGCATAAATTTTGGCTGGCAGCGGCGTGGTGTTGGAAATTTCCAGTGTCACAAAACCTTCCCACTCCGGCTCAAAAGGTGTTACATTGACGATGATACCGCAGCGCGCATAGGTGGATTTTCCCAGGCAGACCGTCAACACCCCGCGAGGGATGCGGAAATATTCAATTGAACGGGCCAGTGCAAAGGAGTTGGGTGGCACAATGCATACTTCGCCGGAAAAATCAACCATACTCTTCGGGTCAAAGTGTTTTGGATCGACCGTCGCGCCAAAAACATTGGTGAAAATTTTGAACTCATCCGCAACGCGCAAATCATACCCGTATGACGAGACCCCATATGAGATGACCCCCGTCCTTTCCTGGGTGTCAACATACGGTTCGATCATTTTATATTCTCTCGCCATCTTGCGGATCCAGTGATCAGGTTTTAATCCCATGTTGTTCTCCTTTGAATTTTGTCGTTCTTTTTTAATAATCACAAGTCTTGCAGCCCATAGGCTACCATTCGAACACCAACCAGAAAGTGAATTTTTTGATCGGGCGTTTTCCGAGGTTAGCAAACACTCGGTGAAGAACAGAAGTTTTTTTATTGTGTTTTCACGGGAAGTTCACCCGTGAAAACACAATCTACTGGGAAAACCACCGATCTTAATTCGCCAAGGCGGCAAAATCAAGGAAGCCAATTCTAGCGCTATTTAATCACAAACCTGACAAAGGTCAACTTACCCGGCACAATTTTCACCATTTGCTCATGGATGGCCGCGTTGATGTAAAGAGTCAGGCGGTAATCACCGGCGGGCAGTCCACCTGCAGCAAAATTCTCCATCCAAACGTCATCGCCGTTGACCGGCTGACTTTCCTGGAGTACATAAGTTTGCATGGCAGTCACCGGTATGGGCATGATCACGCCATTCTCAATCCGCTGAACGTTGATCAAGCCATCCAGAAGCTTTCCATGCTCATTTTGAATACGCCCCGCCAGGACCCCTTTGCCGAACAGTGGTGCCAGCCAGAGCTCCGGGTTGCGGTTGGAGCGGTAATCATTTTTCCCAGAACGTATTTCAAAATGTAAATGACTGCCGATGGCAGTGCCCGTTGCACCGACCTGTCCGATCTGTTGACCCGTGCGAACCTGCTGCCCGACAGTAACATTAATGGAAAACAAGTGGGCATACAGGCTGAAGATGGTTTGCTGCATGCCCGGCAGGCTGTGGGCAATCACGATCACGTTGCCATAATAAGCCGGCACCCAGGCCAGGCTGACCGATTTATCACTCCCGGCAAAGACTACAATTCCATTCCCGGCTGCCAGGACTGGGGTGCCCTGTGCATTCGGAAACTCAACACCATGATGTGGTTCACGTAGACCGCCCTGGGTTGACCCGTAACGGTAACTATAATCCACCGAGTCATTGAAATTTGAGGCGATCGGGCGCATAAAATAGAAATGCTCATCCGGTAAGAAGCATACTGTGGAAGTCTGGGCACAATCTGCTGCAGACATGGCTGTCAGTTGGACCGCGGCCCGGGCCGTGGCGGTAAATATGGCGATCACCGTTGGAGCCGTGCGCGTGGCTTCGGCCTGCCTGGCCTGCATGGTTTTGGTGACCGGGATGCTGGCTGTCAGGCTGGCTGCGGTCGCAGAACAGGCCAGGCAGATATTGGCAGTGCTGCTAACGGCTGGCGTAGCCGTGCCGGTGACAGTCAGCGTGGTTACTTGCGTGAAGATGACTACAGGAGGAGTAGCACCGCTGCCAGCTGTGCCGGTGGGCGTGGCAATTGCAGTGGGATTCGGCGGCGTCTGAGTCAGTGTTGGGGTCGCGGTGGCGAGTGGTATTGCGGTTGAAGGTTCAACAGTCATTGGCCGTCTGGGTGTCTGCGTAGAGCTGGCAGCCGGAGACAATCGCACGGCCAGGCTTGGGCTGGTTAGCAACTGCGGGGCTGGGCCAGCTTGGGGGGTACAAGCCGCCAACACCAGTATAAGAGCCGTCAAAAAAAGGAACCTGGTCATTAAAAGCTGAAGCCCGCCCGCGATTCTAAAGATTGGCGAATTTCAGCTTCAGACCTGGCCGCCTGGGCTTCAAGTATTTTCAACTCAATCAGCAGGGTAGCACCATTGGCCTTATTGGAAAGGTTGTCCGTATTGATCCGCACATTGGTACCGGCTGCCGTCAGGGCAGCACGCGCCATGGCCGCCCCAGAAACCCCATCACTGATGGCGTTCAGATTGCCCTGTGCCACCACCTGAGCAGCCAATTCAATCACCCGCACAGCCTGGCGGGCGGCTTCCAATGGCACACGCGCGGCAGCCAGGGTGGCATTTTCAATTTGAATGGCGCGCTCCTGCTCGAGAGCAGGCGTATCATGCGGTAATCTAAATGCTGCCAGGACAGCCTCAAAGACGGCGGCATCTTCAGCCACAGCCGCGTTCAAACTGGCGCGCAAACCTTCCGATTCGGTCAGGATGGTTTTCATCTTCTGCTCCACACTGGCATATTTCTTGCGGCCAATTGAAAGCCCCGCCACCATCGAGACCAGGGCCGCGCCCATCGCACCGGCATAAGCTGCGGCGGATCCACCACCTGGCGCCGGCACAGCCGCAGCCAGCTCGTCCAGAAAGCTCGGCTGCGGGGCAGGCTGCGCTTGATCCACGGTCAACGCCAGCCGGCTTTCAAGCACCTGCTCCGGTGAAAACTGATCGAGTTGGGTATACCAGACCGCTGCATCCAGCAGGGCTTCCTGCGGGATGAGTCCCACCAGTTCGGTGTGGTGTATGCCGACGCCGTAGCGCAGCGCTTCACGCCGGATGGTTTCCACCACACGCGCAATGGGCGTCTGGCGGTAATCGGTCAGGTTCATCGAAACCTGGGCACGCCCATCCACCAGGAAGCCAGCCGCCTTAACAAACCGGTAGCCGCCCGATGATTGGCGCACGGTTTTGGCAATTGTCTTGGCTATGGAAACATCCGGGCTGGTCAGATAGACATTAAAAGCCACCAGCGGTGCGCGCGCGCCAATCACAGTTGCACCGGCTGTACCCAGGCGCGCCGGGCCGAAATCCGGCTGGCGTTCCGGCCTGGTTTCCACCTCAGCCTTCAGCCCTTCGTATTGACCCTTTCGGATTACTTCCAAATTGGTGCGTTCCGGGCGCAGGGCAGCCGCTTCATACAAATAGACGGGTAGAGCGAGTTCCGCCCCAACCCGGGCTCCCAGCCGCCTGGCCATTTCGACACATTCGGCCATGTTGGTGCCGGCAATTGGAACAAACGGCACCACGTCAGTAGCACCAATCCGCGGGTGTTCGCCGCTGTGAGCATTCATATCGATCAATTCAGCAGCCTTCTGAATGACACGGAAAGCCGCT
>CAZLJB010000209.1:0-5983 GCA_964559195.1 uncultured Anaerolinea sp.
GAACCTGCGACCTCCGGGTTATGAGCCCGACGAGCTGCCACTGCTCTACCCCGCGACGTTTTGTTCAGGGTGTGTATATTACTACACACATACGGCAAAGTCAAGGAAATTTTGAATTTTGAATTTGTCATCAGCCGTACTTGAAGGAATTACGACACCATCTCAAAGCGAGCATAGGAGCCCAAAACTCGTAACATAAGCGCATACTCACCCAAATGGCTGAGGGCCCGTTGAACTGGTTCATCTGATATTGATCCGGCAAAATCGACATAAAACAAATAATTCCATGGTGTGCCGGCTAGAGGCCTCGATTCGATTTTCGATAAATCTATATCACGTAACGCAAAAACACTCAAGGCCTTGAAGAGCGCACCGGGCTGATTTTTCAATGTAAAAACAATGGATGTTTTTGCTCCTGATTTTGGAGTAACTGCCTGGGGTGCAATTGCCAGGAAACGGGTGTAATTTTCCGAATTATCTTCTATCCCTTCTTCCAATATCTCCATTCCGTAAATCTCCGCTGCCCGTCTCGAGGCAATTGCCGCGGTGTGGAGATCACCCGTTGATTTTAGAATTTTTACACTACCAGCCGTATCATATTCTGCCTCAATCTTGACGCCTAAACCCCTCAGATAACCTGCGCATTGCCCCAGCGCTTGTGTATGACTGATAACCTTCCGGATATCGCTCTTTTTTACCCCTGGGACTACGATCAAACAATGACGAACACGCAGATAATACTCACCTACAATATGCAAATTATTTCTTAATAACAAATCGTAATTCTGATGGATACTTCCGGCTAGAGAATTTTCGATTGGAATTAATCCATGCTCACATAAACCATCCGTTACGGCCGTAAACACATTATCAAAGGACTCGCAAGGCAATGTATCAACGTGACTAAAATATCCAAAAACTGCCTGTTCGCTATAAGCCCCAGGTTCACCCTGAAATGCTACAATCATAACTATCTCCTGTTTATTGCTTATCTGCCCACTCAATTATTTTATTAAAGCCTGATAAAACTTCATCGTCAGATGCCGCAATTGTCATTCGAACAAAACCTTCCCCGCATTGACCAAACGCTGCCCCGGCAACCAACCCGACACCAATTTTATCCAGGATTGTTTCGCATATCTCAAAGGAAGAAAGATGCAATGCCCTAAAATCTAGAAAATAATAAAACGCTCCCATGGGTGCAGTAACTATTACCTGCTTTGATTTTAATTCCAGCGAAGATTGCAGAACTAATTGGCGGCGATGAGCGTAGCTATCTCTCATATCAGATGCATTTTTTTGAACTTCCGCATCCAATAATGCAAAAGCAGCAGCTTTTTGAATAAAAGGCGCCACGCATGTAATGGAATTTTGTCCAGCCTTTAGCGCATTTTCAATGACTTCAGCTGGGGCTGCGATATAACCCACACGCCATCCTGTCATCGCATAAGTCTTTGATAGGCTGTGCACAAGAATGGTCCGCTTTTTTGCGTTTGGGAGTGATGCGGCGCAAATCGGATGTTCTCCATAGTACAGGTTTTCATATACTTCATCACTGACCACCCAAAGGTTATTTGCAGCTGCAAAATCCTGTAGGTTTCGTAAATAGTCTCGAGTCGGATAAATTCCGGTTGGGTTGGATGGATAGTTAATCACAATTACCTTGGTCCGCGGGGTCAAACATTTTTCCCAATCCACGAAGGTAGGTAAAAAACCGTTTTCTGCGTACGCCGGAACCCGAATTACATTACCACGCAACATAACTGCCATGTTTGCATGCGTTGCCCATGTGGGATCAGGAACAAGTACATCATCACCGGGGTTTATTAAGGCCTGCATCGCGGTGTAATATGCATGAATCCCACCATGGGTTGCCATAATCTCTGTTTCAGGATCATAGGAAACGCCATTATCTCTTTCCAATTTAATGGCCGCCGCCTGTCGAAATTCAATGAAACCCCTACTTGGTCCGTAATGCGTAAAACCCGCTTGCATTGATTTCAGGGCAACATCCATAATAGCCGGTGGGGTAGCAAAATCGGGATCTCCGGTCTGAAGCCCAATAATTTTTTTACCCTGGGCTTTTAACGCGCCCACTCGGTCTGCCATAGCAACAGTCGGTGACTGGCGAATTAATTCGAATTGGTGATTGAGGAAATTCATAATAACTCCACATTAATTTCGCGCAATTATACCGCCACCGCGTATAATAACAACTCAAATTCAACCAAGTTATATTTTGAAAATAAAACTAAATTGTGAGAAAATACTTACCAATGCATATTTGTGTGCTTTCAAGTTTACCCGATCCAGATGATGTCCCCTATGATCCTTCATCTTATTTTATCCACCTCAAATGGGAGCATTTTAACCCTAACCCTGAAAACTTCAAAAATGAAATAGACCAGCTGGTCATTAAAGGTGTGGATGTATTTGTAAATCTATGCGACGGAACACCGGACGATGAACTCTCAGGGATCGGTCTGGTTTCATACCTGGAAGAACGCGGTGTCGCATTTACAGGGGCTGGATCAAAATTCTTCGACCCATCCCGTTTGGAGATGAAACAAGCCGCATTCAAGGCAAATGTTCCCATTCCGGGAACGCATTTTGTTAATCAAATACAAGATTTGGATTCACTGAACCATAATATGCGCTTCCCATTATTGGTAAAACCGCCGAACGGATATGCGTCAGTCGGCCTTTCTCGGGATTCTAGAGTAACAGATTTTGTTTCGTTGCAAAACCAAACAACTCAAATTCTGAATCGGTTCGGCGGGGCGCTTATTGAAGAATTTATCGAAGGAAGAGAATTTACAACCCTGATAGCCGAAAATTCTTCCGACCCAGATGCTCCAGTCACCTTCCAACCCGTCGAGTTTAATTTTCCTCCTGGAGAAAGTTTTAAACATTATGATATGAAATGGAAGGAATACGACATGATGTCGGTCCATCCGGTACGCGAAAAAGAAATCGACGAACAGCTGCGCGATTTTACCCGTCGCCAATTTCTAGCAATGCAAGGAACTGGCTATGCCCGCTGTGATTTTAGAATGAACCAAAATGGAGAACTTTTCCTATTAGAAATTAATCCAAATTGTGGTGTTTTTTATCCACCTGACGAACCTGGTTCAGCAGATTTTATATTAATAAATGACCCGCTCGGCCATTCCGGTTTTTTGGATCTAATCCTTTCATGTGCGTTAAAAAGAAAAATAACTCCAAGCCTCGCGCAAATAAAATAAAGGAACAAATTTGTTCGCATCGGCACCTTTTTTACGAAACATAAACGCAAATTATATTATCCGATTTCAAATCAATATTTTGCAAGGTGCTTGTTATGTTAACATAACCTATCCATCCGTTAAAATGAAACGATATAATGAGATTTCATGATTTCAATACCTTAATATTTCACCGAGTAGATGAGCTATGAAGAACCCATCGAACCAAGTTTCCGAAAGTCAGAATCCCAAGATTCCCATTCCTAGAAATTCAACCATTTTGGTTGTTGAAGACAATGTTACAAATTTTGTTTTAATTGCAAGATTACTTGGTTTTATGGGCATACACTGCGAGTGGAAAACTTCTGGGTTTGAAGTTGTTGAATTTGCAGGCTCACTTAACCGGCTCGATTTAATCCTTCTCGATATTCGTTTACCCTACGAAGATGGATATGGCGCATTGAAAAAGATACGCACATCTGATAAATTTAAAAACGTGCCAATTGTAGCCGTTACCGCAGAAGCTAGCTCGGAGCAAATAACCCGGGCTCGATCTGCCGGTTTTGATGGGTTTATTCGTAAACCACTTGATCCAGATCGCTTCCCTAATCAAATCCGAAAGTTGCTAAATCGAGAACCAGTCTGGGATACTGCCTTTTAGATAAGAATTTTAGAAAATACCTACATCTTCTGGACAATATTCAATTATTTCTCAAAATCCTTTTTTTGTCCAAACTAAGTATGCCTGATAAACAGGTTAAGTAATCCTAAATAATATCAGGTCATGACGAGAGAGGTCCTATGTCGTACGTAATTGTGATATCTAATGAAAAAGGCGGGGTTGCAAAAACAACTACCACTTTCTCGCTTGGCGCAGCTCTGGTGGAAGATGGGAAAAAAGTTTTACTCATTGACCTTGACCCACAAGGGAACTTAACGCTGGCAAATGGCATTGACTCGAGTGATATCAAGTTGAATTCTGCCAGTATTTTATTAGATGACTTGGATGCAAAAGATGCTGTAAAATCGACCACAATACCAAATCTTGATATTATTCCATCCAACCCAAGAATTTCTATTGCGGAACAATTTTTGCCTTCTCGCAAAAATTATATGCAAATCCTAAAGAATTCGCTTGCTGCCCAAGCTCTTGATTATGACTTCATTATTCTAGACTGTCCACCATCGATGGGCGCCATTACAACCAATGCGCTGGCTTGCTCAAATTTACTGATCATCCCAACCCAGGCAGAATATTTTTCGGCATATGCGCTAAGGGATATGATGACGCTTATTCGCCAAATTCGCAAAGACACCAACCCCGGATTGGCATATCGCATAATAATTACGATGCTAGACCAAAGAAATCGGACTCATCGAACTATTCGTGAACAATTACATCAAACTTTTGGGATTGGATTATTTGATACCGTAATTGAGGTTGATACTCGCCTAAGAGAAAGCCCAATAATCGGTGTCCCTATTTCAAAATATCGCCCAAATAGTAGAGGGTCAATACAATATAGGGACCTGGCCCAGGAGTTGATGGTTTATGTCCAGCAGCAAATTGATTCACAACCGGCTAGATAAACTTTTTGCAGACATAAAGGAGAGTGGCTTACTAGAAGTTGCCCCTGATGGGGCTCTAGGTAATATTAGTCTGACGCCCATATTCAATAACACATCCATAAATGGTGATGAAACTGTCCCATCCACAGAATCTCTCGCATTTTCTTTCCAACCCGGACTTGATCCCAACTCCCAGGAAACTGAAAAATTCAGGAATTGGACAACCGGAAATATTAATCCTTTCGACAGTGATACAAATACATTTGGCCTTTCTGCCCAAAACGTCAATTTATTGCAGGATGCGCATAAAATGGCAAGGCGCCTGGCTGCCTTAGCCGAGATTTCTACATCTATTGCTTCAATTCGGGATCTTCAAACCCTACTTTCAACCATTGTCCACCTTATCGAGGAAAATTTTGAGATTTACCATTCCGACATATATTTATTCGGAAAAAACAAAGAGACACTAACCTTAAGTACCTGCACACAAGGGGATTCAAAAATCAATGAGGCACTTCATAAAATCCAGAAGTTTGATATTTTCGATGGTCGCTCAATAGTTTCCAAATCGGCCTATGAAAGCAAGCCAATTTTGGCAAATAAATTGCAAAATAATCCGAATTGGAATACAGAACACTTAATTCCAAACGTACAATCCGAGTTAGCACTCCCCATTACATACGGAAATCAACCTATAGGGATTTTGGACTTATTGTCTGATCAACAAAATTATTTTTCCGTTGCAATTGTATCAATAATGACATTGCTGGCAGTTCAAATTGGAGCCGCTATTCAAAATTCAGAAAATTTTGTTATGAACCAAAAGCGATCCGAAGAATTAGCCGTTTTTGATGAAATAGCCAAATCCATCTCGGCACAAAATGGATTAGATCATATATATAAGACAACTTATCAAGAAGCTAGAAAAATTATTAATTTCGACACATTTATTGTTGCTGTCATAAATGTTAAAACAAGCCTGCTCGAATACCCATTTAGTATTATCCACAAGCAAAATCAGGAAAGACAACTTACACTAAATATTGATCCTAATTTATGGAAAACTCTATTAGCTGGAAAATCTATTGATTGCACGATTGATTCGGATGAATTATCTCCTGATAACAACTACAACGCAGATAATATACCCGGAAAAATTAATTCCGCAATTTTTATCCCAATCACAATTA
>CAZLJB010000210.1:0-2814 GCA_964559195.1 uncultured Anaerolinea sp.
CTGTGGGCGTGGTAGAATCCCGCTGTTATTATTCACTAAAGGAGAAGTGCAATGGAAGCAACTAAAGGTACATTTGCTGTCAAAAAAGGGCTTGCGCAGATGCTCAAGGGCGGCGTTATTATGGACGTTGTGACGGCTGAGCAGGCCAAGATTGCTGAAGATGCTGGCGCGTGCGCTGTGATGGCATTGGAGCGTGTTCCCGCAGATATCCGCGCCCAGGGTGGCGTGGCACGCATGAGTGATCCGGAGTTGATCGTAAAGATAAAAGAGTCCGTCTCCATCCCGGTCATGGCCAAGTGCCGAATCGGTCATTTTGTGGAAGCGCAAATCTTGGAATCTCTCAAAGTGGATTATATTGACGAATCTGAAGTTTTAACCCCTGCGGATGAAGAACATCATATTTTGAAACATAATTTCACAGTTCCATTTGTGTGCGGCTGCCGCAACCTGGGTGAAGCACTGCGTAGAATAGGTGAAGGCGCGGCTATGATGCGCACCAAGGGAGAAGCAGGTACTGGCGATGTGGTTGAAGCTGTACGCCATGCCCGGACTGTGTTGGGCGAGATTCGCCGCATCCAGAATATGCCGGAAGAAGAACTGATGGCATATGCCAAGAGCATTGGCGCACCATACGAACTGGTCAAAGAGACCCGCGAGTTGGGTCGTCTGCCCGTGGTAAATTTTGCGGCAGGTGGTATTGCCACGCCAGCAGATGCAGCATTGATGATGCAACTGGGCGTGGACGGTGTTTTTGTGGGCTCTGGTATTTTCAAAAGTGGTGATCCGGCCAAGCGTGCCGCTGCTATCGTAAAAGCCACTACGCATTACATGGATGCTGGCATTCTGGCGGAAGTTAGTAAAAACCTTGGCGAGCCGATGGTTGGCCGCAACATTTCACAAATGCCCGAAAGTGAGAAAATCGCAGGACGCGGATGGTAGCTTTGCGCAGATTATTCTGAGTCGCAAAGTAATGAGTCAATATGAAAATAGGTGTTCTTGCACTTCAGGGCGATTTTGCCGAACACATCGTAATGTTGCGCCGCCTGGGCGTGGAGACCGCTGAAGTGCGTTTGCCTACGCACTTGGACGGACTGGATGGTTTGATCATGCCAGGAGGCGAATCTACGACAATTGGCAAACTGGCCGTGGCTTTTGGCTTGGTGGAGCCATTGCGCCAATTTGGTAATTCCAGGGCGGTTTGGGGAACCTGCGCTGGTGCAATTTTACTTTCCAAAGATGCCCGGCGTGAACAGCCTTTACTTGGCCTGATGAATATCAGCGTGTTGCGTAATGCTTTTGGCGCACAGGTTGATTCCTTTGAGGCAGATCTTGAAATCGAAGACCTCAAATTAGCTACAAATAGTTCTGCGCCTTATCATGCTGTTTTTATTCGAGCCCCAATCATTGAGTCGGTCAGCGGCGCGGCCCGCGTGCTTTCCGCGCTACCGGATGGGCGTATTGTGGCTGCACAGGAAAAGAAACTGTTGGCGACTTCATTTCACCCTGAGTTGACAAGCGACAGCCGTTTCCACGAATTTTTCATATCCTTATGCCGCTAATTAATTGTCCCGTGTGCCATTTTTTTATGAACGCACGGGACAATCTATAACCGGAAAATTGCGATGTCTCCCCGCCCACTGGATTTACTTGATTTGCCAACCCTGTATCATTATCGCGCAGAAGCGGTCAGTCTTGATTCTACAAGGTTTCTAACCCGCGGCAATCCGCTGGGTGCGGCTGGATTTATGTCATACTTTAATCCGGCCCGTCATTTATATACAGCTGTCAGTCAGGAAAATGGGATACCCCTTGTGGGTGGAGTGATCCAAACAAATGGGGATCCTTTTGCCAGGCTTGTTTATCTGGCTCCCGCTTCCCATATGACACATGCAGGATTGCCAGCCTTGATTGAACATCTCTGTGCAGAAGCGGGTCAATGGGGGGCTTTTCACGTTTTGGCGGAAACAGAAGAAAACAGCGATGTTTTTCCAGCACTGCGCAAGGCTGGTTTCTCGGTCTATGCCTGGCAGCGTATTTGGGATGTGAGTCATATCAGCTCATCTGAGAGTTTGCCAGGTTGGACGCGCACACAATCCGTGAATTTGCCAGCTGTTCAGCAACTTTATCATCAGATTGTGCCGCCTCTGCTCCAGCCGGTGGAATCAACACCTCGCCACGCATCCGGGATGGTGTGTGCTGATGGTACACGTTGTTATGTGAATATTACATCCGGGGTTCATGGGATTGTGCTAACACCCTTGATCCATCCGGAGACCACGGATGTGGCGCTTAGATTGGCCAGCCTTTTGAACGATTTACCGAACAGGCATGGTCGCCCGGTTTTTCTGTGCGTTCGTTCGTATCAGGCCTGGCTTGAGCCGGCGATCGAAGATATGGGCGGGAAAGCTGCACCGCGGCAGGCAGTCATGGTCAAGCATCTGGCGCGACTGGTGAAAGATGACCAGGTAGTTCGCGCTGCCCAACCTGCGGGGGTAAGCGTTCAGCCTTCTCGCGTGTCACGCCCTTAAGCAGGGACTGAGTGCTATCTCCCTTATAATGGGAACCATACGAAATAAATTTCTAGATACTGTTTTTTGCTTTTTATAAGGATTGGTGTTATTCCCGGTAATTAATAATGTGGTGTTTTTTCCGGGGTAATTCATTTTCGTATAAAGTCAGGGAGCAAACTCCCACATTACACAGGTATTAATTCTATGAGCCAACAACGCCGAATTACTGACGATTTGGAAATTCTATTGGGTATTTTGCCCGAATCGATCGTCAAAGCAGTTCATAAAGTCAATAATTATGACA
>CAZLJB010000210.1:2914-5959 GCA_964559195.1 uncultured Anaerolinea sp.
CGCGTTGGGCGGGCTGTTTATGGCACCATCGAGATTATTCAGGATATTGTCGAATCGGGAAAATCCATCCTGATTCTGGGTCGACCTGGTGTGGGAAAAACGACCTTGCTGCGCGAAGCAGCCCGTATCCTGGCAGAAAAGCGTCGTGTGATTATCGTCGATACATCGAATGAAATTGGAGGAGATGGTGATGTGCCGCATCCGGCGGTTGGCAAGGCACGCCGTATGCAGGTCAAGGTGCCCACCCAGCAGCATGAAGTCATGATTGAGGCAGTTGAAAACCATAACCCTGAAGTGATCGTCATTGATGAAATTGGCCGTGAATTGGAAGCTCAGGCAGCCCGCACCATTGCCGAGCGAGGTGTCCAGTTAATCGGTACTGCGCATGGAAAAACCCTTGAAAATTTGATCATGAACCCAACGCTGAGTGACCTGGTGGGTGGCATCGAAGCCGTCACACTCTCTGATGAAGAAGCCCGCCGGCGAGGCACACAAAAAACGGTGCTCGAGCGCCGCGCTCCGCCCACATTTGATGTGTTGGTTGAAATCCAGTCGCGGGATGAATTTGCCATTCATGCTGATATCAGCCAATCTGTGGATACATTTTTGCGTGGTTTCCCTCAACCCGCAGAACTGCGTATTCGTGAAGAAAATGGCAAAGTACGCATTGAAAAAGCGCCTGTAGTCAACCCCAATCAGGCACAACGCGTGGAATACGGGCGTCAATTGCAGAACGGTCTTGGGATCGAACCCATCCCGGCAGCAGTGCCCGCCCGGCCGCGAAATACTGTTAGCCCCTTGATGCCTGTCTCAAATAACCTAGCGGAGATTGACAGTGATGAACCCATCCGCACTCCGCTGCGGGCTGTCAAAATATATCCATATGGTGTGGCGCGCAACCGATTAATGCAGTCTGCCAAGCGCATCGGTGTGCCGGCGGTGGTGGTGCGTACCATTGATGAAGCCGAAGCGTTGATCACGCTGCGTTCGTATTACCGGGATCATCAGGCCACGGTAGTGGAAGCCGAAAGGCGTGGCATGCCGATTTACGTTTTACGAGCCAATTCGGTCAGTCAGATCGAGCAATTTCTGACAGATCTTTTCAATCTTTCCAGCGGCGAGGTGGTCTTGCCTCCCAGTTTGAGCGATGATGTTCGAAATGAAACGAAAACAGCGATCAATGCTGTTATGAACGGTGAGCGTTTTGTGGATATGCTACCTGCCAGTCCGGTTGTGCGGCGCATCCAGCACGAGATGGCCCGCGAGGCAGACCTGGTCTCGCATTCTTACGGGAAAGAACCGCGGCGATATGTGAGAATTTTTCGCGATTAGTCACCCTGGTTCCGGATTTTAGTTTAATTTGGATTAGGTATGTTTATTACCCTTGAAGGCCCGGAAGGCTCCGGTAAAACAAGTCACATCAAACCCCTGGCCGAATGGTTGGCTGGCCAGGGGCATATTGTTTACATCACGCGCGAACCTGGTGGTACTTCGATTGGTGAGCAAGTCCGGCAGGTTATTCACGATTTAAAGAATACCGAAATGCATCCTCGCACCGAGGCCCTGCTTTACCAGGCTGCCCGCGCCCAAATAGTGGAAGAGGTACTGCGTCCCAGGCTGGCAGCGGGCGAGGTTGTAGTGTGTGATCGTTATTTTGATTCGACTCTGGCTTACCAGGGTTATGGGCACCAGATCATTCCCCTGGATGAGCTGCAGCAAATCATTCGGTTTGCCACAGGTGGCTTGACCCCGGATCTGACGATTCTGCTTGACCTGGATGTCGAAATTGGCCTGAGTCGCAAAGGCAAACAAGAGGAGTGGAATCGGCTGGATGCTTTTACGGTTGATTTTCATCAACGCGTGCGCGCCGGGTATCACGAACTGCAAGCATTGGAGCCTGGGCGCTGGGTGGCGGTGGATGCGTCCCAAGCCTGGGAAGCGGTGCAAAGGGAATTACGGGCGGTAATTTTTGAGAGATTGAGTTAAAGCTCATGCCAATCAATCTGCATTTGTTCTCCAACCCAGGAGACCGGGATATCCGGTATATTGTGGATGCCAGCCGAATTTATCTGGATGGACATGATGAGCCCCTGGTGGCTTATTTGCCTTTAGGCAGCCTCTCCGGGGAATGGCAGATATTTACCGAGAAAGCTTTTAAGGGTCTGGCGCGGGTTGCAACTCTCAATTCAGAAACCATGACATTTTCAGAAATGGAAGAAATTGTACGTCGGGCGCATGTGCTTTACATCCCGGGGGGAAACGTTTTTTTGTTGGCGCACCGCCTGTTTGTCAGTCGTTGGTTGCCCTACCTGCGAAAAAAAATTCTGGCGGGGCTGCCGCTATTGGCTTTCAGTGCCGGGTCAAGCCTGTGCGGGCCGAACATCCTGACATCACGCGATATGAACATGATTGAGACGCCGCATTTTACCGGTTTGAACCTGCTGCCGTTCAACTTACACGTGCACTATGAGGATGATATTGAGCGGGATGATTGGCTGGGGGATTATCATGTTTTTCAGTCGAATCCGGTCATTATGCTGGCAGATTCTGCCTATCTGCGGGTTGAAAACAAGCGTGTCAGCCTGGTTCGTGGTGATGCCTGGGTTTTGCGGAAAAATCAAGAAAAGGAAAAGCTTCTCTCCGGTCCGGAAATCAAGATATAAGTCGGCAATCCGAAAAGCAACCCTGTAAATTGAGTACTATAATACAGGTAATATTTATCTATAATTATAAGGAGATAAGAATGCGACAAGCACGGATTGTTTTGAGTATTTCTGTATTGGTATTGGCTTTGCTGGCCTGTCAGATTGTTTCTGGTATTAGAACAGCCCAGACAGACATTCCGGCAATGCTGACAGCCGCTCCGACGTTGCTTGGTCCACTTGGTACCGCCGCTGCTGAATTCACACCCCCGGTAAGTTCTACATTTACGCCGGGTGGATTGGGAATAAAACTGGAAGATGTCAAGCTAGTCATGGGCGCGACGAAGCAATTTACTTTTTCCGATGGCAGCTTGAATGGTCAGCCGGCTGCCATTGCCAGCCT
>CAZLJB010000211.1:0-5952 GCA_964559195.1 uncultured Anaerolinea sp.
GCTCTTGCAATCAACCCGCGGGCAGATTCAAGAATAGCGCCCTGGTTTGGCTGAGGATTTATACATAACAACCAGCCTGTTTGAACAGCAAGTTCAGCGATTTTGGGCTGGAAACGTTCGGCCACCTGGGGCGAGATAAACGACAACATGATTTCATTGCCTTTCAGACTCGTCCGGTATAACGAACTCCCCTCCAAAGCAGCCTTGATGATCGTATATGCGGAATTGATTTCCAGTCTCTCACCTGCCTGCATGGCAAACACGACCGAAGCCATTGATTGGACCGTTTCGGTAATATCCAATTGCCATCCGCTGACAAGCGCGAACTGTTCACTATAATCTGTCAGAGCGAAAATACCACCGCTCTGACAGGCAACTGTCACTGAAACCCGCTTCTGCTCACGATAAATGGCGGGGCCCTTAATAATTTGACAATCAACCGGCAGTACTTCACGAACCAGGGCATTCAGGGCTGCCTGGTTGGTTTCAGCGAGCATTTCAACTTGCCAACCGGTAATCTGCTCAAGCGCCTCGATTAAACCGGCGAATTCCAGGCTGGCTGAATCTGGAAAATCAAAAGTCAGGGTCAAAACATGTTCCGCCAATCGGTAGCCACTTTTCCGCATCCGGGCTGCTGCTGGAAAGTGTCCATTCGAAATGCTCAAGGCCTGGTTGGGCTCCATTACTGCGGTAGAAGACCGTGATGGTTAGGAAGCCGCCTCAGGTTTTTCATCCAACACCGCATAGACAGTCTCAGGGTAAATGGCCTGCTCCAACCCTGGGGCAATTTCCACCCACAGGTGGTCACTTTCAATTGCCAGGCAGCGCGCAGGCACAGCGCCCATATCCCTGAACACAATCCATTTACCAATCGCGCCGGAAAATTCGGTCATTTTTTCACGGCGCTGAGAATTGAGTTCCCGCTGCCGGGCAAGCGTGTCAATAGCCTCGGCCTTGATAAACCCGGCACGCTTTTCAAATTTCAGTTCAAACGTCTGCCCGGCCCGCGGCATGTGGACAATCCGCTGACGGGTGGTCATGGCCTTTTCCAGGCTGGCGCGCGCATTGGCATCGCCATGAACCAGGAAGACATGCTCGGGGTTAAGCGTTTCGATCATGCTGATTATTTGAGATTCGTCGGCATGGGCCGAAAGGGAATAAGTGGCTATGGTGCACTGCACATCCAGCTTGGATGGTCCAAGCCGGATGGAGCCACTGCCCCGCTCGCCAAGTTCCTGAAGACGGCGCCCCGGAGATTCTTCGTCCTGGTAACCTGTCAACAGAATGGCATGTTCCGCCTTGACAGCCAGGGCACGTGCGTAGCTGAGGGATGGCCCGCCAGCCAGCATGCCCGAGCTGGAGACGATTACTGCCGGGCCCGGATTCCATAATATGGCATTACGCTGTTCCGCAGTTGCAACCGGACGAATATTGGCATTAAAAAATTGCGCGCCTCGCTCCTGAAACGACAGGGGCAAAGCCTCGCCAAACGACTGGTAAGCCTGGCAAATCGCACGCACCATGCCATCCGCCCAAACAGGAACGGGTGGAAGCTCCAACCGCCGCTGATATTCGGCCAAAATGAGAAGAATTTCCTGGGCACGACCCAGGGCAAAAGCCGGGATCAACACCTTGCCACCCGCAGCAGTCACCTGCGCCACGGTTTCAACCAGCTTGCGTTCCTGAACGGCACGATTGGCATGCAGGCGCCCCCCATAGGTGCTTTCAACAATAAAAGCATCTGGATGGAAAGCGGGTGGACGCGCGCCATCCACTGTGCGTTGAGGCGAGACGGAAAAATCCCCACTGATCAGCAGGCGGCCTTCAGGGCTTTCCAATCCGAGCATGGCTGCCCCGGCAATGTGTCCTGCCGGGAAAAACGTGACAGCCAGATTCTCAGCCAGGGCCAATCGGGTCTTAAATGCCACAGGCACCATGGCCGCCATCAGACGCTGGACAGCGATATCATCGAAAAGCGGCAGCTCACCTTCCTCGTCCAGGCGGCTCTGCATGATGCGCCGCGAATCCTGATGCAGCACGCGCGTAAGGGCAATTGTTGGCGCGCTGGCATAAACCGGCACTTCCGGATAACGTTCCAATACCAGTTCAAGCGCGCCGGTATGATCAGTATGGGCGTGGGTAACCAGCACCGCATCCAACTTGCCCGAACCGTTTTCAAGCTGGCTCAGATCAGGAAGCTGGTCTGCTGCCAGTCCGCCACTGGCTTTGGGAGAAGGCCGGATGCCACAATCCACCAGTACCCGCTGCCCAGCGGTTTCAACCAGAATGCCACTTGCGCCAACTTCGTCCGCGCCACCCAGAAAAGTAATTTTCATTGACGATTCCTGTTTTTCAGTCGCAGTTTATCAAAACCAGCCCAGGCGCGCTCCAGAATAAGCGGATCCTTCCAGTTGGCAGGCACCTTCAGCTTTGTTTCACCGACTGGCTGACCATTTCGCGTATGGAAAAAGCGGATTTTCTTTGCTTGAACAGCATACTCATCGGCGAATTGTTCGATAAAACCATTCACCTGCTCATTAATTGACTCAGCATTCATCGGTCGATAGACAATCCCACGCTCAGAACAATTCTTTTTTTCACACCAACAATTTACATCAATGCCTGCTTCGCTCATGCTCCATTGGCGGGTAGCAATTTGACGTTTTTTTGCGATTATATAGGCTATGATCTGGTTTTGGGCCGGATCAGAATAAACTTCCATGAATTCCCCAGTCACCTGTGGAATAGGCTTCCCGAATGACTTTAGAGATACAGGGATTTCCCGTTTTACAGGCGGCTTTTTCTTGGGACTTTTCCTCGTTTCAACGGCAGGTTTTTTCGCCTGCTCTTTTACGTCAACCTGGAGGCTGGGTTTCTGATTTGAAGTCGCTGGACTCAAAACCAGGTCCGGCTCGGTTGCATGGCATAGCCCAACATGTTTCTGACAGGTGGCTTTGCCACATTCCCGACAATGATTCAGGCTGTGAATGCAAACCGGGCTCGAACAGACTGCGCAGGTTTGCATTTCTTGTGAACATTTCTGGCAAAAAACACGCTTGCAATCCACGCATTGGGGCGCAAGGCAATCCGCATGAACCAGATGGCCATTATCACACAGCCAGAGTGAATGTCCTGGACGGGCACAGACATCACAGGCCAGACCTTCAACCGTATGCAGGAGCGGATCCCATGTCACGCTGCGCTTTAGGGACAGACCACGCTTGCGAATTTCAACGGTCAAATCCAGCTTTGGCTGGGCAATCACAGCCAGGTTGACCAGTTCAAGCTGGATATGCAAATGATATTTTTGCTCAACATCCACCAGCTTGGAAGAACGTTCAGTAGAAATAGCCTTTAGCTTGGCTTCCAGCGCAGGGCGTCGATCTTCTTCCGCTCTCTGCAGCCGGCGTCGAGAATCTTTTTCCAGGTCATCGTAATAATCATTCAGGCGGGCGCGATCAAGTTCAAGAAAGCGTTGCAACCGTCTTTGCAGAGAATCCAGGGTGTCGCCCAGTTCAAAAGGCACAGAAGCCCGGGCCAGCTCCAATAAACCAGCCAAAGCAGCGCTGGAAAGAGGCGGATCTTGACTCCATAGCAAAGCAGCAGTGGGAAGTTCAGGAAACTGATTTTCCAGGTCAAAGAGCGCGACACGTTCGATCTCATCTAGTTTGCGAGAATAACCAGTCTGCAAATCCATCAAAATTGGCAAAATAAGTTCGCGCTTTTCATCCGCAATCAGGCTGACTTTGAAATTAAAACGCACATACGCATGCAGGCTGACCTTCTCCAACATCCCCTGGACGGCAAACATCCTGGCATTCGGCAGCGAAAAAGCTTTTTCGATGACTTCATAAAGGTGGGGTTTTTCTGGCCGGACATTATTAATAAAAAAACGTCCATTGGCGACTTTGACTCGCAGCTCATCCACAATTGTTTCGACAAGATTGTGACCAAAATGGATATAGGCGGCTTTCTCAATCTCCGGCAGAAACGCAAAACGCTGATGAGCACTCAACCCCCAACGCGCGGCAACGTCATCAGGCAGCAACACCTCATAAGCGCCATAAGCTGGCGGTTCGACCAGGCCATCAAGTTGACGACTGTACCCAAGCACCAATTCTTCGAGCGAAATATTTTGAGTCATGCTCTAATCCGCCACAAAATCATCGCCGAACAAGGCATCATCGTATTCCTGAGTTTGGCGGTGAACCTGACGCGCGGCAACCAGGGTTTCGCCAAGTTGTTGGAAGCCAGTCTTGAGATCATCGCTGGTTTGAGCCTCCACCCAGATATCAAGCAGCAAATCTTCAAAATCCCGTTCATCTGAAAGCTGGCCAAGGATCATATCCATTTCACCGATGACCAGTTCAAACATGTTCAGCTTTTGATCAAGGATTTCCAATAAATAATCTTCAACCGTCCCATGCGCAGAGAGATTGTAAATACGTACTTCGCGCGTTTGTCCTATACGATGGATACGCCCAACCCGTTGTTCAATCCGCATCGGATTCCAAGGGATATCGAAATTGATCAGGGTTCGGCAAAACTGCAGGTTACGCCCTTCACCAGCCGCTTCGGTTGACAACAAAATCTGGGCGTGATGCTCAAAGTCATCTATGGCCTGGTTTTTTGCCGGGATATCCATCTCGCCATGATAAACCACCAGGTTTAAACCCAGGGCGCGTAACCGCTCTGCCAACAGGTTTAGAGTCCGCCGAAAATGGGTGAAAATCAACACCTTTTCGGTCGGATCACGCAGCAAGCTAGCCAGCAACTTTTCAAGCGCCTCGGCCTTGGCCCAGTCACTGATCTGAGTGGATAGATCCGCCAGGGCCAGCAAAGGCGCCGCATCACGGGCCCGTCCGGCCAGGGAGCGCAAAGTAGATTCAGCAGCAGCCGGGCTGCTGCCAATTTCGCGCTGCAGGGTCAGTAAAGCAAATCGGTCCACCTGGCGAAGTTTGCCGGGCTCATTTTCCGCAGGGTGTTCTTCGCCAACCTGACCAGCATGACCTTTGAGGTGTCCACGCACGTAGTTACTGACTGCCTGGTAAAAGTTATTTTCTTCAGTGGACAGATTCAGACGCAAGGTATGCGCCTGGCGAGCTGGCAGCTTGATATTAACCTGGCTGCGGGTGTGCCGAACCATCACGTCCCCAAGCAAATCGCGTAACTGCCCGCGATTCTTGGGCAGGCGTGGATCACCACTGACTACAAACTGTTTACGGAATTCACGTGGGGTTTTGAGCTGACCTGGTTTTAGTAAGGTAATCAAATTGTAAAGCTCATCCAGGTCGTTTTCAACCGGAGTGGCGGTCAGCAGAACAATGTATTTGCGCTGCAGCTCATTGATGAACTTCCAGGATGCAGAGTTACGGTTTTTAAGATGGTGCGCTTCGTCCACTACGATCAGGTCAAAGGGAATTTCAGCCAGGCGAGCCCGATTTTCAGCCCGGCGGGCCGTAGCCAGCGAGGCCAATATCAACGGATAACGGTTCCAAGCCTCCACGCCGGCAGCCCGAAAGGCAGGGTCGGCGGTCGTAACAAAACCGGGCAAACCAAATTTGGTAGCCAGTTCCTCGCGCCATTGTTCCACCAAGGCGGCGGGTGTCACCACCATCACACGCTGGACAACATTGCGATCCAGATATTCCTTAATGACCATGCCAGCTTCAATGGTTTTCCCCAAACCGACCTCATCACACAACATGCCGCGCCCGCGAAAACGACGCAACATGGTTTGAGCAGCACGTACCTGGTAATCAAAAGGTGTAAATTGGAGCTGGGCCAGGCAGATCAACTCATCAAAGCCACTGACCAGTAAGGCATGTTCAGCCAGCAATCTCAAATTATAGAGTTCGCGGCTGGCAAAAACTCCCGCGCTGACGCTTTTAAGAAAAGCACCTGAGACGGGCAGCAGTTCAATTTCGATTGCAGAAGGAGCAGGTTTAATGA
>CAZLJB010000212.1:0-5948 GCA_964559195.1 uncultured Anaerolinea sp.
GAAGGTTTTTTTACCAGGAGTTTGCTATGTTTCGTAGACGCAGGACAGCCTCGCGGCATCGCCGTTCCAACCATAGCCAAAATTTGCTGCATTTTATGCGCAAGCCATATATCCAGGTTGCGATAATTATTTTTTCTGTCTTGGTGATTGCGATACTCGCATTAGGCGGCCAAAAAGCACCCGCCGGTCCGGATACAATTTCGACCACCGTCTCAACCGATGTTTCAACCGACACCCCTCTGCCTGCGGCGACAGTCTCCAACCTGCCTGGGGTCATCAGCGTTAGCCAGGCTTATGCGCTGTATGTAAATCACTCTGCTTATATCCTGGATGTGAGGGAGCGCTCCGAATGGGATCTCATCCATATTCCTTCTACGACACTCCTGCCACTTGGACAGGTAGCGGGGCTCGTGGATAAATTCCCAACCGATAAGACCATCATCGTTGTTAGTGCTGCGGACACCCGCTCCCAACAGGCTCGAGATTATCTGATAAATTCAGGTTATTCAAATGTAACCAGTATGACAGGTGGAATTAATTACTGGAAGGCTCAGGGTTTTCCAGTCGAACCATAAAATACTTTCGGTCATCTGAACACAGATGACCGAAAGTATTTTTAAAATTTATGGCTGATCGATGGGCTCGATTTTATGGATGTCTATTTGTTTACTAAATTCTCAAGATCGGCTGCAATTTCTGCTGGTTGTTGGTCAGGGGTCCAGGTCATCTCCAGCCGGCCCTGGCGGTCCAGTGCCATGACAGCCGCGGTGTGTTCCACTTCATAGTTTCCGGTGCTATCTGGTTCGCCTAATTTATAGAAAATTCCATATTGTTTTGTAACCGTGTCAATTTCAGCCTGGCTACCGGTCAGCCCGACAAACGATGGCCGAAATTTTGCGGCGTACGCGGCGACTGTTTGGGGTGTATCGCGTTTGTAATCAACGGATATAAAAATAACGTTTACATCACTTGCGTGATCGCCAATTTTAGTCAGCGCCTCATTCAATTTTGCCAGAGTTGCCGGACAAATGTCTGTGCAGTGAGTAAAACCAAAAAATAATACGGTAACTTTTCCATGGAAGGAACTCAGGTGAGTGCTTCCGCCAACTGCAGGAAGCGCAAAATCAGGCATTTGTTTGGGAGGTTCGATTTGCGTGCCGTTATAAACGGGTGGGAGAGAATACTGGTATGTGGCAACCAGTGCGATTAAAACGATCAGTGTAGCAAAAACAATATTTCTCTGTTTCATGGGTGTTCTCCCGGAATTTTTATCATTTTAGCACAGGCTTTTATGCAAGTCGGTTATTTATTCACGAGCTAATCGTTTTTCTCATAATCATCCTGATTTATCTACGCAGACGAAAAAACCCAGGATTTGTTGCACAAAAAATTCAGTAAAACGCGGCAGTCACGAGTTAAGCATTTCTGTTTTATGTCAATATAGCCTGTCAATATAGCCTTGACCATTTGCGCGCTTCCACCTATAATTGAAAATGATTTTCAATAGAGAGGTGTTATGACTGCTGAAAACTGGTTAAAAGCCTTATCTGACCACGGTTATCGCCTGACAGGTTCAAGGCGTGCTGTGGTCGAGATTGTGGGAGCCAGCCCGCGTGCGATGACGCCCCTGGAAGTTTTCGATTCTGCCCGCGCCACCCACCCAGAATTAGGGCTTGTCTCGGTCTACCGCACCCTCGAGAAATTGGAAGAACTCCACCTGATCCAGCGCGTTCACCAACCCTCCGGCTGTCAGGCTTTTATTTCAGCCAGCCAGGGCCACCAGCATTTGTTATTGTGCCAGGGCTGTGGGAAGGTCACTTATTTTGAGGGGGATGATCTCGAAAACCTGATCACTTCTATTTCGGGCCGAACCGGTTATACCATCCAGGAACACTGGCTTCAGTTATTTGGTCTTTGCCAGAACTGTGGTCAGTTGAAAAGGAGTTAATCAAAATGTGCATGTTTTGTGCGGCTATCCCCGTTGCTGGCGCCGTTGGCGCCCGGTTGAACGTTGAACAAATGCGTCAGCATAAAAAAAGTCAAATCGAATCGCATTCTACTCAGGTCTCTGGTCCTTTCGAAGCTGATAAATCGGTGCTGGCCATAACCTCAGGTGTGATTATTTTACTGTTGGTTGGTTCGGTTGTTTATCACACTACTATGTTTGGGAATTGAACAGGTAATGGAATGACTCACACTCCTCACAGGTTGGAAGTTGAAAATGTCAGTGTTGCATATGGGGACAAAATCGTCTTGCGGGAAGTCAGCTTTCAGGTGCCTGATGGCGCCCGGATTGCGGTCGTCGGTCCAAATGGGGCCGGGAAATCGACCTTGTTCAAAGCCATGGTTGGTTTACTGCCCCTTAAGAGTGGGCGGATCTTGATTCATGGATTACCCCTGGGTAATCACAAGGATTGCGTGGCGTATATTCCGCAGCGTGAAGAAGTGGATTGGCGTTTCCCGGTTACGGTGGGGGATGTTGTCATGATGGGTCGTTACAACACGCGGGGTTGGTTTTCTCGTCCCAATCACGCCGATCAAGAAGCCGTTGCGCGCAGTCTGGACGAGATGGGGATTGGTGACCTGGTAGATATGTCGATCAGCGATCTGTCGGGTGGGCAGCAGCAGCGTGTTTTTCTGGCGCGTGCGCTGGCCCAGGAACCCCACATTTTGCTGATGGATGAACCATTCACCGGTGTAGATGTGACCACACAGGAAGCCACGCTTAATTTACTTGATCGCCTGCGCGAGCGAAAAGTAACAGCAATTATATCCACCCATGATCTCAACCTGGCCGCCACCCGTTTTGAAACGGTTCTTCTGTTCAATAAGCGCCTGGTGGCTTTTGGCCCTGCCCGTGAAGTCCTGCGCCAGGAGAACCTTTTAACGGCTTTTGGCAGTTCGCTGTTGGTTATGGAAAATGGATCAATGCTGGTGGATGAATGTTGTCCTCCCGGCGAAGAACATCATCACGAGCCGGAACCCGAAACGCTTTTTGAATAACCCGGCCAACCGGGTTGGTATTTCGCCTGTGGAAAACAGTAGCTCAGGAAAATAGTTGTGAACCCAATGGATATTTTTTTACAACCGCTTGGTTATGCCTTCATGCAGCGCGGGCTGCTGGCTGGAACAATGGTCGGCATTCTATGTGCTGTGATGGGTACCTATGTCGTATTGCGGGGCATGGCCTTTCTCGGAGATGCTCTGGCTCATGCCATCATGCCCGGAGTGGCAGTTGCTTATTTGCTGGGCGGTAACCTGCTGATTGGGGCATTGGTGGCTGCTGCTGCCGTGGCGCTCGGGATCGGATATTTTTCCAGGCAGGGGGCCATCAAGGAGGATACCGCCATCGGTATTTTATTCGCGGCAGCTCTTTCATTGGGGGTTGCCATGATTTCATCCATCCGAAGTTACGCAGTGGATTTGAGCCATATCCTGTTTGGAAATGTGTTGGGGGTATCACCATTCGATTTGTGGATTACTTTTGGATTGGGTTCTCTTGTCCTGGTAACGGTGGTTTTTTTGTACCGGCCATTTATGGTGATTTCATTTGATCCGGTTTTGGCTGCCACCCTGCGGCTGCCCGCTGAATTATTGAAAAATGTCATGTTGTTGTTGCTGGCGTTGACGGTGGTTATTTCACTTCAGACGGTTGGGGTTGGCCTGGCAGCCGCCATGTTGGTGACGCCCGCCGCGACAGCTTACCTGCTTACCAGGCGCCTGGCTCCGATGATGTTGATTTCCGCGGTTATTGGGGCCATATCTTCCCTGGTGGGGTTGTATTTAAGTTATTACCTGAACATTGTTTCAGGTTCTGCCATCGTGCTGACGGCCACCGCGGTTTTCCTGGTTGTTTTTTTGATCAAACGGGGCCGTCGCTAAAAGCGAATATAATTCGGTCAATATCAGAAGCTCCATGAACTCACCCTGCCGACGGTTTTATCTGCTGATTTATATTTTTACAGGCTTTTTACTATTAACGGCCTGTTTCTCTGATACAGCAAACCTGAATACTTCCACAGACCCTCAACCAATTGATAACTATATCCTGGTGACTGCCAACCCCCAGGCTACCAAGACCCCTTTTCAACCTGAAAGGGTTAGCGAAACATCCGACTCAACCCAAACAAGCAGCGTTACTGAAGTTCCTACTGCTACTGACACTCCCGCAGCTACTGACACTCCCCAGCCCACCAACACAAGCGAACCAACCCAGGATATCAACCAAACTCAAACGAGTCTTGATCCAACCCAGCCGCCTGAGTTGACCAATACCGCGCCTGCGCCGTTTCCTTTACCCGCGCTAGTCGATAAGCCCAGTTACAACCTGTCGGCCCTGATGGATTACGCCGGTCATACAGTTTCAGTCAACGAAACTGTTATTTATCCCAACCGGACTTCAAATCCGTTACCTGGCATAGCCTTTGCCGTCAACCCCAATTTGTGGGCAGGTGTTTTCAGCCTTCGTTCAGTTTCAGTAAATGGCCTTAATATCAGCAATTACAATCTGGCAGGCCAGTGGTTAACTGTTAATTTGGATTCTGCTCTCCAGCCTGGACAGGCAATCGGTATCGGAATCAATTACCAGCTAACTTTGCCTTACAGCTCAGCGAAATTTGAAAATTTCGGATATACAGCCCGGCAAACCAACCTGATCGATTGGTATCCATTTGTGCCGCCCAACCTTGGCGGGCAGTGGATCCTGCCAAACCCATTCGCTTATGGCGAAAATCTGGTTTACGATAAGGCCGATTTTCGGGTAAGTCTGACTTTTGCGGATCCGGCCAATGCCCCGATGGTGGCGGGTTCGGCGCCATCCAGGCTTGAAAATGGAGCCCTTGTTTTTGTGCTGCCCAACGCGCGAAACTTCACCCTTTCTGCTAGTCCAGAATACCTGCTGAGTACCGCCGATGCAAATGGCGTGACGATCTATAATTATTATTTTGCGTCAAATGCCAATGCGGCAGCCATGGTGCTTGAATTAACGCGTCTATCCGTCATTACATACAGCTCGGAATTTGGCCCCTACCCGCATGCAGCGCTGTCAGTCTGCGAAACTGACTTGAACGATGGCTTGGAAACTGATGGGTTGTATTTTCTGGCAAGCAGTTTCTACCAGAGTTTTGATGGGTCGGTTCGCAATAATCTTTCGACCATTGCCGTACACGAGACGGCTCATCAGTGGTGGTATGGAGCGGTTGCCAATAACCAGGCAGTTGAGCCCTGGCTGGATGAGGCCATGGCAACCTACAGCGAGCATGTTTTTTATGAAGATAACTATCCGGATTTACTGACCTGGTGGTGGAATTTTCGAGTTGATTCGCACGCTCCGTCTGGTTGGGTGGATTCGACCGTATATGAAACGAGCAATTTTCGCGCCTATGTGAATGCTGTTTATTTCAATGGGGCACGCTTTTTACAAGCCTTGCGAGACCGGATTGGCGACCAGGTTTTCTTTGCCTTTATCCGCGATTACTACGCACGTAACAATGGCCGAATTGCCACTGCCAACGATTTTTTTGCTATTCTTGATTTGCATACCAATATAGATACATCTGATCTGGTACGTGCTTATTTTTACTACCGTTAATCCCATGCCTATCCGCTGTCTGGCAGGCTTATCCATTATTGCGTTCTTGTTTCTGACGGGTTGTGAACCCCGACTGGCGACCAAAACAGGTACTCCGGTTTCAATTGTTCCTCTTCCGCAGGTTGAAAAAATAACCACCTTGCCTTCAAGACCCTCCATCCCAACCCCGACCGAATTCAACCAAGTATTTTCAGACCGTCTACCGGTTTATCGGATGGATGCCATGCTGGATTATGACGCCAAAACGCTCGACGTCAGGCAGACCATTGATTTTACAAATAATTCTCCTATTGAAATTCCAAACATGCTCTTAGATCGGAAGAGCGTCGTGTAGGGAAAGAGTGTTCAGAGCCGTGTA
>CAZLJB010000213.1:0-5947 GCA_964559195.1 uncultured Anaerolinea sp.
CGCACCAGTTCTTCCTGTGCAGAGGCGGGATCGCGTTCGAGCATGCGCCGGGCCAGGCTGACGCGCATGGCAATGGCAGCCACCGATTGGGTGGGTCCGTCGTGTAGATCACGGGCCAGTTTTTTGCGGGCTTCTTCCTGAACTTCGATCATGCGCTCTTTTTCATCGGCCAGATCCTGGTAGAGCCGGGCGTTCTGGATGGCTATGATGGCCTGGCGTCCTACAATTCCCAACACATCGCAGCGTTCACGGGTGAAGTAGCCGGGGCTGGCATGCCCAAAGATCATGACACCGTAAACATTGAAGCCGCTGCGCATGGGCAGGCAGTAAATCGAATTGCACTGCGCTAATCCGACCACACGGTTTAATTCTGGATCGTCGGATAGATTTCCAGTGACGATCGGGTCTCCTTCTTCGATGACCCTGGCCAGGATGCCTTCCTTGGCCGGGAA
The DNA here is from genome assembly GCA_964559195.1 of uncultured Anaerolinea sp. Taxonomy (GTDB): domain Bacteria; phylum Chloroflexota; class Anaerolineae; order Anaerolineales; family Villigracilaceae; genus UBA5195. Next base: position 453 of record CAZLJB010000213.1, read on the forward strand.
GACGGCGCGCAAATCGCTCTGGGTAAAGCGCCTGGCCGAGCCAACGATCAGATGGGCATCGCGGAATAACAAAACTGCGCTGGATATGCCTTTATCGGCCGGGACAGTATCCAGGCTGGGGTCCGAATCTTCGACATGCAAGGCGTTAATACTCAAATCAAGTGCAGAATCCAGGACTCGCCTGTAGCTGAGGGTGGATGTCAGCGTGGATGAAAGATTGTAAATGGCGCGCAAACGGTCGGTATCCACGCCTTGTTTTTTTTCTCGTTGGGAGAGTTGTTTTTTTCGTTCTTCCTGAAGCTGGTTGTAAGTTTGTTGGCTGATATAGCCAAACAAGCTACCCAGTGTAATTGTGGCGGCTGCGCCCAGGCCGGCCAGGAGAAGATTGCTGGTGTGGAAAAAGAAGAAGTCGATTGCCTCAACGGCGATCATAAAAGCGGCGGCCAGCAAGCTGCCCTTCAGATTATAGTAAAGACTGGCGCTGATGAGCGGTAGAAGGACGATCCAGGCTGCCGGCCCAATCAGACCACCTGCCACCCAGAAAAAGAGTGCCGCGATGGCAAGGTCCAGCCCTACGCAGATGCTGCGGTGGAATCTGAGCCGGCGGCTCTGCCCGGCCAACCACATCAGACCGGCGTTCCAGACAATTAATACAACCAGCAACAGGCAGCCTGGGGCTAATAGCGCCCCGGCCAGTGAGAGCGAGATGGAAGTTCCCAGCAGAATTACCCAGCGCAGTGATACTACGTACCAGTCAACCAGGTAGGGAGAGTCTGAGCGGTTCATATATCCTAATCATAACCGAATTGAGCCTATACAACGTCAATAATGGATAAGCAAATTTCTTTCAAAATAAAGCAGATGAGGTTTTTTTGTTGTATTTTTGCGCCTGATTCTGGCGCAAAAATACAACAAAAAGGGAAAACCCTTTGTTGGGTGGCACATTTTACCGAAATCTAATCAAGCTGAATCGTTATCCATTATTCAGGTTAATTAAGGATTATGGATTTAATGAAGGGTTGACAATGGTGTTCAGCCAGATGTCAAATGACGCCTTAAGCTTCAGCCCGCTGATCTGCTCTGCAAGATTAATAAAGTCATCGGTTCCAGCGTTTCCAAAGCTGTAACGCTCAAGGTAGGTGTGCAGAATTTTGGAATAGGCAACCTCCCCAACTTTGAGTCTTAAGGTGTGAAAGACCAATGCTCCACCTTTGTAGACAGCGAGATTGTATAAATCATCCTTGGGTGGTTGCCCAATTATGGCGGTTGGGATATACAGCGCCGATTTGGTTTTAACGAATTGTTTGAGAGCTTTCAGTTCTTTGTCTTTGTGGATCCATAGCCATTCGGTATAAAAGGCCATGCCTTCCTTGAGCCAGATCTCATTCCAATTCTTTAAGCTGACGTAATCCCCAAACCATTGATGGGCCAGCTCGTGGATAATCACATTTTCTTCGGCCATTCTGGAATTTGGACAATGCAAGCTGAGAGTCTGGGTTTCAAGAGCCTGACCCATGCCTGCGCAAATCGGCGAGCCACTATCTGCGATTACGACGCCATATTCGGAAAACGGATAATTTCCGAATAGGCCATTAAGATACTTCATCATTTCAGGAATCTGTTCAAAATTTTTACGACTGGTTTCGGGGTAACCGGGTGGAAAATAATTATGAATCGGTACACCGTTTGGTCCCTGCAATGTAACGACTGAATATTTGTCGATGTTGATGGTTGCCAGATAACTGGCCATGGGCTTGTCCATTTCCCAAATAAATTCTGTTTTCTGACTGGTATTCTTGGTTTGTTTCAAAATTCCATTGGCAACCACCATCCAGGGCTGGGGAACGGTAATATCAAATGTAAAAGTAGCCTTGTCGCGTGGATGGTTGTTATTTGGAAACCAGGTGGATGCGCCATCCGGTTCGTTGAAAACATTGATCACCCCATCCGGAGCATGCTGCCATCCCACCATAAGCAGCGATGCAGCTGATTTAATCGGATGAGGGCTGCCGTGATATGTCACTGTTACCGAAAAAATGTGTTGTTCATCGAGCGGACTTGAAGGAGTGATCGTTATTTCTGGGTCGTTTTGGGTGAAGGTCGCGTTTTTTTCATCCACTGTGACCGCATCCACGATTAATCCTTGAAAATCAAGGTTAAAGGTTGCCAAACGCTCAATTGCCAGGGCTGTGATAATGGTTGAGCCTCTGATGTTATTGGCAAGCGGGTCGATATCAAGCGAGATGGAATAACTCTGGACATCATAACCCCCGTTGCCAAGCCCAGGATAATACAGGTCGCCTATCCCGGTTGCACCTTTGATGGGCTGTACCTGGCAGCCTCCAGTTACAACGATGAGAAAGATGAGCATTGCGACGGTGGTAGAGTGACTGCAAAACCCAGATTTGTGAAGAATTGATTTTTCCAAGCTGGTCCCTATCCAATTCTGGCCGACATCCCTTAACTTTCTATCAGTGTTTAATAAAATTTCATAGCCCATTTTTTCAGGGGCCAGCATTCGTATATTGTGATTAAGAATATTCAGGTGAAATAGAAGTTAGCATAGCGAGGTCAATCCCAATGAACGAAGGGTTGATGAATATACAAATGTCTACAATTGACCTTTGGCCTGCAAGAATTCGATAGAGTCGATGATGGCCTGAAGGGATGTGTAGCGTGGGTGGTAGTTGATCAGGCGCTGGGCTTTTTCGATGCTGCAATTGGGGCTGTGGGCGATGTGGTCCCAGGTGGCGGAGGCATTGGCCGGGGTGGTTTGTCCGGTCCATTTTTCCCAGGGCAGGTATGTGAGGTGAGGGGTCTGTCCAAACCAGCTGGAGATTGACTCGGCATAACCGCGCAGCGTCAGTGCCTTTTCTGAAACGATATGGAAGCTTTCGCCGATTGCGGTACTGGTGCAGGCCATGGCCTGCATAAAGGACTGGGCGACATCATCCGCGTGGACATGGTGGACGGTTTCCATGCCAAGGTTGGGCAGCGCGATTTCTTCGCCGGCTGCCAGGCTCTTGAAAATGGCTGGATCAAAATGACCAGCCGGGTTTAACGGCCACCAGCCGCGGCCAACGATGTGGCCGGGATGCAGGATCGAGGCCGGGAACCCAGAGCGGCGCGCTTCGGCCAGTAAATAGGTTTCGATGGCGGCTTTTTGAATCCCGTACTCTCCAAATGGGCGGCGCGGCTGATCTTCCGTGGTTGGTACAGCCAGACTTGGCCCGTGCACCCAGACGGTGCCGCAGTGCAGGAACAACTGCAGCTGTCCACGCAGCGCTTCGACCAGCTGCTGAGCGCTTTTTAGCTGGAAACAGACCAGATCGATGACGACATCCGCCTTGAGCTCGCGGATTCTGGAGCCAAAATGGCCCGCTGTGTCCTTTTGATCACGGTCCATGGTGATCATAGAGACACTCTGCCAGGCAGCGTCCGGAAAGTAAGGGGGATTCTGGCCCCTGGTAATACACTGAACTTGATGTCCTGCCGCAACCAGACGGGGGATCAGATAAGAACCAATATGACCGCTGCCACCAATCACCACGACGCGCATGATTTATCTCCTGAGAGGGAATAGCCCACGTTACAGATAGGCGATTTCTTAGATTTCATAACCCATTTTTTGCAGGGTGGGCCCGAATTTTTCGGCGAGCATTTTTTGCTCATCCGCGGAATAGCGTTCCCGGAAGCGGCCGACCTGCCCTTTGAAGAAGTGGGTGCCCTGTTGGCCCTGAACCTGCCCGGCGGGGCGATATTTCTCCACCACGCTGTTGACAGCCTGGCTGGCGGGGCTGACGCCCAAAAAATTTACAAGCTTGCCGGCCTCGGCATCATAATTTTGGAGCAGATCTTCATAACGGGCTTTCAATACTGCGGGTACCTGCATCCATTTTTCCCAATCTGCGACGTATTCAGCGAAGAAGTTCAGGGTTTTGGGGAAATCAGTCAGGTGTGAAAAGGCGTTCGGGCGGCCTTGCTTTTCAAGGACGCGTTTGCCGTAGTCAAAGGCGGATAGCATGGCATCCCGCGGGTCGCGGTAGATGTAGGTTGCGTGAATCAGCCCGCCCTGGATCATGGCCCTGGCCCAGAGGGTTGGCCCGGAATGGGCCTTAATGACAAAGGTATGGCCAAGCAAGGCCGGCCGGGCGACCATGATCAGGCGGCGTGGGCTGAGCACACCAATGTTGCAGTTTACATCCGTTAGAATCTTTTGCAAACCGAATTTTTCCCTGATCGCGCGCGCATCATCACAGCCGGTTGTGGCCATCAAATCATGCACCAGGTTATAGTGCCAGCCTGATCCGGCACGCGGCATGCCTACCGAAAGAATAATCATGCTACTTCCTTTTGGGGTTGGATTGGGCGAATTGAAAAAGCGCCAGCCGCTCCGGCCAGGAGGCCCAGGTTGATCCACATCTCAGGCGTCACGAATGAATCCTGTGATATGCCCTGCAGTACGATGGCTGTCAGTGCAAAGATACCAGCGGCTGCCAGCCAGCGCGCGGTAGGAGAGTTGGAGTGCAGCAGGCTGAGGCTATCGGCCAGCATGGCTAGATAGAAGGCCAGGAAGAGCATAAATCCAAACAGCCCGGTTTCGGCCAATAAGCGAACAAAAAGGTTTTTGGGGTTTGGATAGAGGCTGGAGTTGGGGCTGAGCTGGCGGGCGATCTCTGGCTCGCCGGATAAGATCCAATCGGGGGTATTCTGATACATCCAGAAGCCACTGGCGCCCAGGCCCACGCCGGTCAGAGGCTGAGCCGCAAAGGCTTTCAGGGCTGCGTCGGCATATGCCAGGCGCGGGCCCAAATAGACATCCTGGGCATAGGATAGCAGGTCGGTTTTTTCGGATTTGAAAAAGGCTGCGATATAGCCTTTGTCTGCCAGGAAAATCGTTGCGCCTGCCAGTGACGCCAGGAGGATGGCCGCCAGAAGCAGGCGGCTGCCGGCTATTTTGATGGCTGTGGTCAGGTTGGTCCAGCGTTGGCGGTCAAAACCGGCCACCACCCAACCCCAAAAAGCGCCCAGGCTTTGGCGGCCTGCCATCAGAAAGGTAACGACTCCGGCCAGCAGGGCGATCAGCAGCCCGGAGCGGGAGTAGGTCATCAACAGTCCGGTCAGGGCAGCCAGTAAAAGCACCGGTTCGATCCTTTTTTTCCAAGGGGCAGGCGGGTTGTCAGATTCATTCGTAAGGGCCCGGTAGCGCATCAGCACCGCTGCCACGAGCCAGGGCAGGTAAAGGGTCGCAATTTGACCGGCCAACCAGGATGGTTCATAGGCGAAGCCGGAAATGCGTTTATTTTTTACCAGCCCGCGCACCGAAAACAGGTTCTGGATTTGGAGCAGTTGTTTGCGGTAGCCACGATTTAAGCCAATGAATTGGAGCGCGCCCCAGGCCAGGAGATCGGAAGAGCGTCGTGTAGGGAAAGAGTGTTCAGAGTCGTATAGAACTCGGTGGGTGGGGAGCCAATACAATAAAAAAATAGATCTGG
>CAZLJB010000214.1:0-5937 GCA_964559195.1 uncultured Anaerolinea sp.
GGCTCTGAACACTCTTTCCCTACACGACGCTCTTCCGATCTCCACCAACGCTTCAACATACTCGATAGCGTCGCGATGGTTGATGACCTCGAAATGTTCGCGCAGGCTCTTGCCGCCAATTGTCAGGCCGGTTTCCAGGATAAGCTTGGTTTCATGCAGAGTTATGGTGCTGCCTTCAATCGCGTTGGAGTTGTAAATCCACTCCACCAGGATTTGTTCCTTCAGGCGCTGTACTGCCGCGGTGGAAAGGGGGCGTAATTCGTCCAATTGGCGTTTTTTTGTATCCAGGCGTTCGAGCAGGCGTGGGTCAAGCATATTACCTCACATATCGGTATCGGTTGAGATGTTTTATTATACATCCGATATAGAAGGCACCATGTACCGATATGAAGTAACTTCTTGAATGTTACCGGACCGCTTCGCGTGCCCCCTCACGCGAAGCGGTCCGGCTGCTTTTACAGCCTCCAGTGATCCACCGGGCTTGCCTTGCGGTGCGCGGCTTCCAGATCGGTCTGGGCTAGCGCCAGGTAGCGCTTCACCATATCCATCGTCGAGTGACCGAGCAACATCTGCAAGGTGAAGGGATCGCCGCCATTGCGCAAAAACTGGATCGCGAAGGTGTGGCGAAAGCGGTGCGGATGTACGTCTTCAATCTTGGCGCGCTCACCAATCCGCTCAATGACATGGCGCAAGTTATCCCTGTCCATCGGATGCCCATCCTGGGTAGCAAAGAGCGGATCGGTCGGCCCGGCATCCGGACGGCTGGTCAAGTAGCGCCACATGGCCTGGCCGGTGCGCGAGGAAAACTGCACCAGGCGTTCCTTGGCACCTTTGCCCAGCACCAGGATGCGGTGGTTGCGGTTGTCCACCTGTTGGATAGTCGCCTCGCACAATTCGGATGCGCGCAGGCCGGTGTCCAACAGCAACAGCAGGATGGCGCGGCTGCGATCGCCACTGGGCAGGCTGTGGTCAGAGAGCTTCTTGCCAGGGCGGGTGTAAGGCCTGGATTTCTCCAGTGCGCCCAGCATAAGCTTCATTTCGTTTTCGGTGAAGGGGATGATTTTGCGGATCTCAGGTTTGGGCGGGGTGATGGCGCGCACAACGTTTTCAGTGGTCAGCTTTTCCGCGATGGCCCACGTCCACATAGCCGAGAGACCGGTGTGGTAGTTGAGCAAGGTCTTATTGCTCAGCTTGGGGAAAGATGCCAGGAATTCCGTCACCTGACGGGTGGTGACCTGGGCGATGGGTGTATCTTCGCCAACAAACATGATGAATTTGTTGATCGTGTTTTCGTAGTCGCTCAGGGTATGTTCTGAGAGACCGCGCGCGGCTGCATTAAGGAAGAAGCCTTCCTTTGCTTGGGACATTGTGAACTGGGTTTTTTGCATACGTATGTTCTCCGGTTGTTGAATAAATGAGACGATAACAGGCTTTTATCAGATGATAAAATGCCAGCCGTTTTTTTTATTCACTCCGAAAAACAAAACTGTGGGCACTGCGGTTGGAACAAATTCCCCTTTTTGGGAACCGCAGCCCTCATGGTTCGTGAAAGTCACTATCCATGAGTGCTGCGGTTGCTCTAGTCGGGGCGGCGCGATTTGAACGCGCGACCTCACGGACCCGAACCGTGCGCTCTACCGGTCTGAGCCACGCCCCGAGTAGCCGCGTCATTATAACAACCTCTCCGTTTTTTGGCAAGTCGTTTGGTATAATATAGTGCTTACAGGTTGCACAATTTGGTGCACTGCTGGGGCTAGCATACCGCGATACGCAATACGCGAACCTTTTACCGTATTGCGTATTTTGATGAGGAAATTATGGAAATCGGCAACATCCAACAAGTTGATATTGACAGCCAGATGCGCGACGCTTTCATCGATTACGCCATGAGCGTGATCGTGGCCCGCGCGCTGCCAGACGCCCGCGACGGTCTCAAACCCGTCCACCGGCGCATCCTGTACGCCATGCACGATATGGGCAACCGAGCCAACAGCTCTTACAAAAAGTCCGCCCGTATCGTCGGTGAAGTGCTCGGTAAGTACCACCCGCACGGTGACTCGGCCGTCTACGAAGCCATGGCCCGCATGGCCCAGAATTTCTCGCTGCGCTACATGCTGGTGGATGGCCAGGGCAACTTCGGCTCGGTTGATGGCGATGCCCCGGCTGCCATGCGTTACACCGAAGCCCGTCTGAGCAAATTGGCCGAAGAAATGCTGGCCGATATCGATAAAAACACGGTTGAATTTGGCCCCAACTTTGACGATTCCCTCAAGGAACCGCTCGTGCTGCCCAGCCGCCTGCCCAACCTGCTGCTGAACGGCTCATCCGGCATTGCGGTGGGTATGGCCACCAACATCCCGCCCCACAACCTGGGCGAACTGGCCGGCGCAATTAATTACCTGATCGAAAACTTTGAAAACATCGATGACGTTGCCGTTGAAAAACTGATGGAATTTGTGCCCGGGCCTGATTTTCCAACCGGCGGGATGATCGTCGGCAAGGAAGGCATCCTGCACGCCTACACCACCGGTCGAGGGCGCATCGTCATGCGCGGCGTGGCCCAAATCGAAGAGATGAAGGCCGGCCGGCACATGATCAACATCACCGAGATCCCCTACCAGGTCAACAAAACCACCCTGATCGAACGCATTGCCGAACTGGTGCGCGAGGATAAACTCGACCAGATTTCAGACATGCGTGATGAAAGCGATCAGCGCGGCATGAGCATCGTGATCGAACTCAAACGCGGCGCCCAGCCCAAGAAAGTGCTCAACCAGCTCTTCAAATACACCGCCCTGCAATCCACCTTCAGCGTCCAACTGCTGGCGCTGGTCAATGGCGAACCACGCACCCTGACCCTCAAACGCTGCCTGCAGATCTTCATCGAACACCGCATCGACGTCATCACCCGCCGCACCCAGTTTGAACTGGACAAAGCCCGCGCGCGGGCCCACATCCTGGACGGCTTGATGATCGCGCTTAACAACCTGGACGCCGTCATCCAGACCATCCGCCAGGCCGATGATGCCGATGACGCCAAGCAAAAACTAATGGCGCGCTTCAACCTCTCGGAACTGCAGTCGCAGGCCATCCTGGATATGCAGCTGCGCCGGCTGGCCGCCCTTGAACGCCTCAAAATTGAAGAAGAAGCCCGCCAGGTTAAAGAAAATATCGCTTATCTGGAAGACCTGCTGGCCAACCCACGCAAAATCCTGGCCCTGATCCAGGTGGATATGCAGGAACTGGCTGCGAAATTTGGGGACGAACGCCGCACCCGCATCGCCGGCGACGCGCGCGAAGAACTGCGCGAAGAAGACCTGGTGCAGGATGAAGCGGTGCTGATCACGCTCACGCAGCGCGGCTACATCAAGCGCACCAGCTCGGCCGCCTATAAATCCCAGGGCATCGGCGGCAAGGGGGTTATGGGTCACACCACCAAGGAAGAAGACGAAGTCATCTTCATGTTCCCGGCCCGCACCCTGCAAACCGTGCTGTTCTTCTCGGATAAGGGCAAGATCTACAGCGAAAAGGTCTACCAGATCCCCGAAGCCGACCGTACCGGCAAGGGCAGCTCGATTTACAACGTGCTGACGCTGGATGCCGGCGAAAAAGTCACCGCCACGCTGGCGGTCGCCAACTTCAGCGCGCACGGTTACTGCATCATGGCCACCACCAGCGGCAAGATCAAACGCGTCGACCTGTCCGAGTTTGCTGCCGTGCGGCCCTCCGGGCTGATCGCCATGGGACTGGAAAGTGGTGACGCACTGGGCTGGGCACACCTGACCAGCGGCCAGGATGAAATCATCTTCGTGACCGAGCAGGGCCGGGCCCTGCGCTATTCTGAAAAGAAAGTCCGTTCAGTCGGGCGCGGTGCCAGCGGCGTGCAGGGCATCAAGCTCTGGCCGGGCGATCGTGTCGCCAGTATGGAAGTCGTCGAAGAAGGCGGTTCGCTGCTGGTGGTCACCAAAAATGGCCACGGCAAACAAACCCCGCTGACCCAGTACATTCCCAAGGGCCGCTCAACCCAGGGCGTTACGACCATCGATTTGAAGGCCATCCCCAGCATTGGCAAGATTGTAACCGCGCGGGTCGTCCAGGAATCAGACGATCTGACCCTGATCTCGGCCAACGGCATCATCCTGCGCCTGAAGGTTAACAAGATCAAGGAAGCCGGGCGCGCTACGCGCGGCGTGCACCTGATCCGCCTGCAAGCAGGCGACGGGCTGGCAGCCATTGCCCGCATCGCAGCCGCCGACCTGGTCAAGGTTGGCGCCAGCGGCTCGGATGACGTGCAGTTCTCATCGCGAGCCCAGGCCGCCCTGCCTGCCCCAGACCTGGCTGAGTTAGAGGACGAGTTGGAGCTGGAAGACGAGATCGATATTGAGGCTGAGATCGAAGACGAGATCGAGGACGAAGACGAGATCGAGACCGACGAGCCTGGCGACCAGGATGATGAATAAGCTGCATCCATAAATAATAAATATTTGAGGGTGGGGTGATGGCATCCCTTGTCTTGCGCGAATATCTGAAGATCCAGATCCCCATCAAAAAAAGAAGCGGCTCTCAAAGCCGCTTCTTTTTTATTACCTGAACAAATAATTAATCGCAATACCGCATAAGTTGCTTTTTTATATCTTTATCACCAACGTGGTTTCCAAGCTTTTACCGCTAAGCCCGCAGAGAACCCCAATTGGACGCGGATTTTCGCGGATGTACGCGGAAAAACCAAAAGATTTTTGCTTTTTCCGCGCTTGTCGGCGCTCGTCCGCGTCCCAAAAGAATTTGAATAAGCAAGTTCGTTATGCTCCACTGCAATTAATCTTGTCGAAACATCGAAATAAAAATTTCGACAATGGCCGGGTCAAAATGCTGGCCAGCCCCCTTGCGGATATAATCCAACACTTCGCGTTCTGGCAAGGCGGCCCGATATGGGCGATGCGAGCAGAGGGCATCCCAGACATCCACAATCGCAAACATACGCGCAAAGAGTGGAATTTCTTCACCCTTCAAGGCGCGCGGGTAGCCCGCGCCATCCCAGCGCTCGTGGTGACAATAGGGGATATCCAGCACCGGCAGCAGGTAATCAATCGTCGATAACCACTTATGGGCATTTTCAGGATGCTTGCGCATGACAGCCCATTCGGCAGCAGTCAGTTTGCCGGGCTTGAGCAGGATCGAATCGGGTACGCCCAGCTTGCCAATATCGTGCAGCAGTGAGCCCATGCGCACCCGCTCCAAATCATGACCGGTGAAGCCCATTTCCTTTGCAAATTCCTGCATTTTCTGGGTAACACGCTGTGTGTGGCCCTCGGTCTCTTTATCGCGCAAATCGAGGGCATTGACCCAACCTTCGATCGTCATTTTGTAAGAACTGATCAAATCCTGGTGTGCCTGCTCTAGCTCATCGCGCTGTTCCACCAGGTGCCGGTAGCGATTCAGGCGTGTGATGGTTTGAACCCGCGCCAACATCTCCAGGCTGTCAAAAGGCTTGGTCAGAAAGTCATCCGCGCCGGCCCGCAGACCTTCCAGGCGTGAATCGCGGTCATCCAGGGCAGTGATCATGATGATGGGGATTTCGGCCAGCAGCGGGATGTTGCGCACCTGGCGGCAGACCTCGAACCCGTCCATTTGCGGCATCATCACATCCAGCAGGATCACATCCGGCCGAGCTTGCAGTGCCATAGCCAGGCCCTCCACGCCATTTTCAGCAAAGTAGAGCTTGTACTCATCACTCAGCAGCATGTCCAGTGCTTCGCGGATGATCTCTTCGTCATCAACCACCAGAATACTTGGTTTGGCTTCCATCAGCACCTTTTGAAATAAAATAAATTTCCGGTCGTCCAGCGAGAATAGAGATTGCGAACAAATCAAAAATGATCGAGCAGATCCGTCACCATTCAAACAGTATTATACCCGCCCAGGCTAACTTTGCCAGTG
>CAZLJB010000215.1:0-5936 GCA_964559195.1 uncultured Anaerolinea sp.
ATTTGGCAGACTTGGGGTATGCTTGTGAATGGGAGTGCATAAGTCCCGGTGGGCTTTCCGTTCTTCAAAATCGGCATTGGGTCGCGTTGCGGTCCAGGGTGGGTTCGACTCCCATGCACTCCCGCTACTATTTTCCAACTGCAAAATTAAGCAGGGAAACGTGCGCCTGGTTTTCTTCTGGCTTTTCACTGAAAAAATTGATAGGGTTTCTTATGTCACTTCCTGAACAGGATGTTTTAAATTCGTTTGTTACACGTGTCTTTCGCATTGATGACCTTACCCTGGGTGAAACTGGTTCGGAGTTTCTGGTGCGCTACCGCGGGCAGCTGCTGGTGGATTCGATCGAAGCCTTCGACCAGCTTTCAGCCTGGTTGAAGCCTTATCATTTGATGCCGCTTTTTCGCAAAGGTGATGAAGACCGGCATGTTATCTATCTTAACGCCAGCCTGCCGGATCCGAAGCCTTCCAATATCCTTCTGAATATTGGCTTGTTCTTATTGACCGTTATCAGCGTGATCTGGACCGGGATGGGGTACACCGACCCTGCCCAGCTGGTGGGTGTCAGTTCAACCACGCAGGTGGCCTGGCTGTCGTTTTTGCATGGCGGTTTGCCTTTTGCGGCGAGCTTGCTGGGGATCCTGTTGGCACATGAATTCGGTCATTACCTGATGACCCGTCATCATAATACAGCCGCGACCTTGCCATATTTCATCCCATTTCCCACTTTGCTGGGCACGATGGGGGCTGTGATTGTCTGGAAGGAACTGCCGCGCAATAAACGCATTCTATTCGATGTGGGTATCGCTGGACCGTTGGCCGGATTGGTGGTGGCTATACCGGTGGTTTTTATCGGGCTGTTAGGTTCCAAAACTGGCCCGGTGCTGCCTTCGGCCGGTGGCTTTATTGAAGGTAATTCCATCCTGTATTTGTTGGAAAAATTTATTGTCTTCGGCCGGCTGCTGCCCGCCCCTGCCAGTTACGGTAGCATATCACCCGCGCTTTACTGGCTGAAATACTTTTTTACAGGTCTGCCAGTGCCTACCGGCGGTACAGATGTCTTTATTTCTCCGGTGGCTATGGCGGGTTGGGCTGGTTTACTGGTGACATCTCTCAATCTCATTCCGGCTGGGCAGCTGGACGGCGGTCATGTGATGTATGTGCTGTTTGGCAAGCGCCTCAAGTATGCTTTGCCGGTCATCATGGTTTTGATGGGTATCCTGGGGTTTTTCTGGAGCGGCTGGTGGTTGTGGGTGGCTCTGCTGTTCTTTATGGGGCGGCGCGCTGCTGATCCGCTGGATCAGATCACCGAGCTGGATCCGACTCGCCGTGCACTGGCCTATTTCATGATCCTGGTGTTCATCCTGGTCTTCATCCCGGTTCCGCTTATTTCACTTTGATTTATCCGATCATTCAATGCACCGATATCTCTGCCTGTTATTTTTGATAGTGTACGGTCTAAGCGCCTGCAGCCCGACGGTCATCCTGCTCAGCCCTCAATCACAGTCGTCACAGCCTTCGCCAACCAGCCCGGCTGCCACTCTACCGCCTGCGGTGGAGCGTACACCGCTTCCCACGCCAACCCAGGTTCGCAGCCTGGGTATCAGCCCGGATGCGCTGCAGGGCGTCGGGGTTTTAGTCTGGCATGGCTGGGATGGTTCATCTGCCAGCCTGCTCGAGCAAATGGCAGGCAAGTTTAATCTTGCCAATCAGTGGGGCATCAAGGTTTCGGTGGTTTCGCAGAGTAATCTTAATCTGCTGAGCGGGGCGATCGACAAATCACTTTTATCTCCTGAGCATCCTGATATTGTGATCAGCCTGCCAGAGCAGATCCTGGCCTGGCAGACTCAGGTAGTTGACCTTACCCCTTATATAGAACAGCCAAAAATTGGTTTCTCTCTGGCAGACCTGCCGGCTGCATTTGGTGACCAATCCAACCTGAATGGTGTTCGCTATGGTTTGCCGGCTGCCCGTTCAGCGCGTTTTATTTTCTATAACATCAGCTTCGCGAAGGATTTGGGTTTTAGTGCCGCGCCGCAGACCCAGGCTGATTTTCGCAAGCAAGCCTGCGCTGCCAATTCTTTCTGGAAACAGGATGCCGATCCTACCAATGATGGTTTTGGCGGCCTGGCACTGGATGTCGAAGCAAACTGGCAAAGCCCGTTTGCCTGGCTGGTGGCCGGGGGCGGGGATGTTTTTCCGGCGGGCGAGCTGCGTTTTGATACTGCAGGAAATTTGAACGCACTTGATTTCTTCACGAAATTGCGATTGGATAACTGCGCCTGGCTGCCGGATACGGAATCCAATTTTGAACATCTGGCCGCGCGCCGCGCGCTTTTCATCACCGGCAGCCTGAGCGAAATTCCGGAGCAAAGCGCAGCTTTCTCACAGGCGGGATCGCCTGATCGTTGGAGCTTGCTGCCCTATCCGGGTAAGCAGCCTGTCATTGCAGCTTATGGTCCAGATTATGCTATTTTGAAATCAAACGATGCCCGTCAACTGGCAGCTTGGCTGTTTATCCGCTGGATGCTGCAGCCCGAGAATCAGGCTCACTGGTGCCAGGGTACCGGGCTGCTGCCGGTTACGCTGCCTGCCATTAAACTGCTCAAGGCTGATAAAACCGCCATCCCGCAGTGGGCAGCGGCCCTGGATTTGATCCAGGACGCGCGGATTTACCCTCAAACTGCAAAGTGGCTCCTGGCGGATAAGGTGCTGGCAGATGGATTCAGCGCCTATTCCAGGAGTTTTCCAAATGTGCCGGTGGTGGATGTTTTTGATCGAATGGATGCCACCATCCAGGATTTGTACAAGAAGTAGGTTTTTTGATCCGCGGAAGTCGCGGATTTTCAGGCTTTGGAACAATCTTGATTGCCTGGTTTACCAGGGTTTGAGAAAATACCAGCAGCCTGCTTTATTGGGTCTGTTATTCAAGGAGAATCTGATGGAATTTACACAGTTGGGCCGGACTGGCCTGAAAGTATCACGGCTGTGCCTGGGCACCATGAATTTTGGCCCCCAGACCAGCGAGCCGGATAGTTTTGCCATTATGGACAAATCACTCGAATTGGGGATCAATTTCTTCGATACAGCCAACGTATATGGTTGGAAGCTCGGAGAAGGTGTGACCGAGCAAATCATCGGGCGCTGGTTTGAACAGGGCGGCGACCGGCGCGAGAAAACGGTGTTGGCTACCAAGGTCTATGGACGTATGGGCGATTGGCCCAATCAGCAGCGGCTCTCTGCGCTCAATATCCGTCAGGCCTGCGAGGCTTCACTCAAACGGCTGAAAACCGACCATATTGATCTGTACCAGTTCCATCATGTCGACCGATTGACCCCCTGGGATGAAATCTGGCAGGCCTGTGAAGTGCTTGTCCAACAAGGCAAAGTCCTGTATGTCGGCTCATCCAATTTTGCTGGCTGGCAGATTGCAAAAGCCAATGAAGCCGCCAAAGCCCGCCATTTTATGGGTCTATCCAGCGAACAGAGTCTTTATAATTTGAACGACCGGATGGTGGAGCTGGAAGTCATTCCGGCCTGCAGGGATTACGGGCTGGGACTGATTCCCTGGTCGCCCCTGGCCGGCGGGCTGCTGGGTGGGGTGCTTGAGAAAATTGAAAAAGGCCGGCGCGCTTCGGAAGATGTTCAGAAGGAGATTGAAAAATTCCGTGGCAGGCTTGAAAAATGGGAGGCTTTTTGCAAAGCCATGGGTGAAAAACCCGCCGATGTGGCCCTGGCCTGGCTGCTGCACAACCCGGCTGTAACTGCGCCCATAATTGGGCCGCGCACCTTAGAACAGTTAGATGGTTCTCTGCGCGCGTTGGAAATCAAACTGGATGAAGCTGCCCTCAAGAGCCTGGATGAAATCTTCCCAGGGCCGGGCGGCGAAGCGCCGGAAGCTTACGCCTGGTAAGACTAGATTGGGACGGTTATTCAACAACCGTCCCTTTTTTGTTTAATGGCTGTTCTTCCTGGTTATTTGCAGTAATCAACCTGGCCGGGTGGGATGAGGGATTATTCCACAAGTGGTGTTTAGCGGACTCGCCCGGGCAAGCTGGGCCGGGCTTGCCAGCGCGAAACTGATCCATATTCTGATTGAGACATCATGAAAAAGCTGAGTTCTTTTCGCGAAATGCTGGTGTTGAACATTTATTGGATTGGCCTGTCCTTCAAGTGGAATGCTTTGCATCCGCTGATCCTGCCAGTTTTGCTGCTCAATTATGTTCCGGACGGGCAGAAAAACTCCTATCTCGGATTGATGACCTTCACCGGACTAATGGTGGCGACGCTCGTTCAACCGCTGGCTGGCGCGTTAAGTGATGGTTGGGTGTCTCGTTGGGGCCGCCGCCGTCCGCTGATGGTGGTTGGAACGCTCTTTGATGTCTTTTTTCTGGCGCTGCTGGGTTGGGGTGGCGGGCTGATCTGGATTTTTATCGGTTATGTGGGTTTGCAGGTCAGTTCCAACCTGGGGCAGGCTTCGGCCCAGGGACTGCTCCCAGACCGGGTGGCGCTGAATAAGATCGGGAGCGCCAGCGGGCTAAAAACATTCATGGACATGACCGCCTTGATTATTGCAGCGCTGGCGGCCGGGCGCCTGCTGGATCCCCAGGGCCGGGATGCTCATTTGATCATTCTGCTGCTGATCGGTGTGGTGCTGCTGACTGTCGCAGTGACTGTTTTGGGAACCCCTGAGCAGCCAGTTGAGCCGAAGGCAATAAAGCAGCGATTTTCGTGGGGCAGGTGGTGGGCCGGGTTTTACAAATCGTTCCGGGCCACTCCTGATGGTTGGACGGCTGCTTTTCGTGAGAATGCATCCTATTGGTGGCTAATCCTCCAGCGTGGGGTTTTCCTGCTGGGCATTTATGGCTTGCAGGCTTTTGCCCAATACTACCTGCGGGATGTTCTTTCAGTGCCTAATCCGGTCAAGACGACGGGCGACCTGCTTGCCGCGCTGACGATTGCCCTGGTTTTACTCTCACTGGCGGGTGGCTGGCTGGCGGACAAATTCGGCCCGAAGCGGCTTCTATATGCCGCCAGTTTTATGTCGTCCTTCGGGTTTATCCTGCTCGGGTTGGCTCGCAGCCCGGCCATGCTGATGTTGTACGGCTCGGTTTTGGGCGCGGGAATCGGTTTGTTTCTGACTTGCAGTTGGGCGCTGGCAAATCAACTGGCCCCCGCGGGAGAGCCTGGAAAATATCTTGGTCTGACCAACCTGGCCACGGCTGGTTCCGGTGCATTGGCCCGCCTGGAAGGCCCGTTGATCGACAGGCTCAATGCAGCCTACCCAGGGGTCTGGCTGGGGTACCTGGGTATGTTTGCCTTTGGGGCACTGTGTACCTTATTGAGTGCATTTTTGCTTAATCGTGTTACCATTAAGCATTGAATTGTTGGGTAGAAACTTGTATTTTGCAATTATTTTGTTTGCAATCGTAAATTCGCAATAGCTGCTCGGGAGGTTCCATGTACTTTTTCGTCAGGTTTAACGGCTTTGTGACCATGGTGATTGGCGTTCTGCTGATGTTGTTCGGGGTTGGCGCGGCGATCTATGGTTTCGCCCAAAATGCAGCCCTGGTGGATCTTGCCAACAATTACATACTGGTAAGCAGCAATATTCGCTTGCTGGATGCGCGTTTTTATATGGCTGCGCTAGGGTTGGTCTTGTTCCTGTTGGGGATGTGTATATCGTCCTGGGGCCAGCTGCTGCTGGTCTTTGCGGATGTGGCTGCCAATACCCGCGAAACCAATCTGATATTGCGAGGCATACGCCGGATGGAAAGAGAAGAATCTAATTCTTCAGCCGAATTTCCTCCCTTGAACGAATAACAGCTTCAAACTATTCAGTTACGGCAGCACCGGCAGCGGGTCTGATCAGGTTATTTGATTTCTTGACTGCCATTCGAATAACGGGCGAAGCGTCCGGTTGTGGGGCCATGCAGCGG
>CAZLJB010000216.1:0-4173 GCA_964559195.1 uncultured Anaerolinea sp.
GATCGAGGGCGTTGGGCCGCGCTATTGTCCGTCGATCGAGGACAAGGTGGTGCGCTTCGCCGACAAGGAGCGGCACCAGGTGTTTTTGGAACCGGAGGGGCGGCACAGCTTGGAGTACTATATCAACGGGGTTTCCACCTCGTTGTCATATCGGGTGCAGTTGGAATTTCTGCGCTCGATTCGAGGTCTGGAAAACTGTGAGATTTTGCGGCCCGGATATGCGGTGGAGTATGATTACTGTCCGCCGACCCAACTGCGACCAACCCTTGAGACGCGGCGCATTGAAGGGCTTTTTTTCGCTGGACAGGTCAATGGTACCTCCGGCTATGAGGAAGCGGCGGGGCAGGGTTTGCTGGCCGGGGTCGTCATCACCGGCGGGGAACCGACTGCCTTCCAACGCCCACCTGGAATCGTAGATAAGGTGATTTGTTCAATATCAGGAACAGAACCATCGCAATGGTGTCCAGATCAGCGCAACGAGATATTCGCATCCGACCAGCTGCCTGCACCAGCCAGCGAGGATCTCTGGAAAGAAGCCACGCTTGATACCTGGACCGGTCTGCTGGCTGCATCTGCCTGCAGCGAATATGTCGAGAAAAAGATGACACTGAACGTCAAAGATGAGACAGTACAGCGCTGGCTGCGCAAAGACGCTGCTGGAAGAAGCCTGGCAGAAAACCTGGGATTTGGCCGTCCTCTTTACTTTACACCGCAAGATGAATGCAAGGCAAATTCGCCGCATGTCACGCTTTCACTTGAAAATATCAAGGATGGGGATGTGCTGACCACGGATAAAATCGACATTCGCATCATCGCAAACGCCACAAATGGTTTTGAGCTGTGGAAATTGGATTTTGCACCCGGCAGCGACCCTGGCGACAACGATTGGCAGGTATTGTTTAATACCAACGCCCAAATCCCCGAAGCGCGTGAACTCTTCACCTGGAATCTCAAGGATGTTGGAAACGGGAAATATACGCTGCGCCTGCGCATGGAAAATTCAGATGGCGGTTATGCCCAAAAGCTGGCACATATCGAAATAAATTATATACAACCTACCGAAACCCCCACGCTCACCCCAGCGCCAACCGAAACACCCCGGCCAACCTCAACCGCCAGCCCAATTCCGCCGACCACTGTACCACCAACGGCCCTGCCTTCTCCAACTTTCAGCCCGGAGCCGCCATCACCCACACCTTAGATTAACATCAAGCATGGTTATCTATTTATCCAGGTTCCAAACCAGATCAGCGACACCTAAAGCCACCGACCAAATCTGTTCACATCTGTCCGCTGGCAATCAAAAAAACACGGCCTTTTGACAAGGTCTGTGTTTTTTTTGATCTGTTTACTGCCTGGGAACACCCTGCCAGACCATTTTCCACCAATGGTAGCGGCCGATATCGCGCCAAAGAATGTTGTCTGTTTCTTTACTGTAATTATCAATCTTTTGCAGCTGTTCCAGTGGTTTTTCAGGCTCATCCTCGCCATTCAACACGGGGCTAGACAAATCAATGGCATAACCGGGGAGATCTAGATTAAAAAGCAATGGAAAATGCACAACCCAGTTAATTGTTACGTTATCGTGCTCGGCAAATCTGGCTGTCTGAATCTTAAATACCAGGGATGTTTCGATCCCCGGCGTCAGGAGATAACTACAGGCACCTTTTCTGGTCACTTTGGCAGGGTAGAAGAAATAACCTGAATATAAATTCTCAGAAGTATCCAGCATTGAATTGAGTAGATCGTCACTATGCGTGGTTCTGATCTGGGAACCATCGGTGGTATGCATGAGAATATCTGCCGGGAAAATTGAGAAGTTAACTGGGGTAGTTACTTGCTCGGGCTGGATCAAAATCAGGAAAGCAAACTCTTCGCGTTTGTCCAGAATAGCCAGGCTGGCCGTGGTGGCAGCTTCTAGCTTATCCCGCTCTTTGGTTATATTATTGAATAAAAAATGGTTCAGTACAATCGTCCGGATTATCCCCGGAGTCAGAAAAGTGACAATTACCCGCATTCGCGGCTGTGGGTCATAGGTTATATATTGAACATCCGACCAGCGCTGGGTTTGAAAACTTAGCAGCTTAAGCGCTTCACGCTTGGCAACAGATGGGTTGCTTGAAGCACTATCATAGATTTTAGTAACAGCGTCTCTGACTTCTCCACTGCGAAATTCGGGGTAGTATTCACCTGTGTAGATCTGGGAGCTTGTCGAAGGACAAGCTGGGAGGGTAAGCGGATCCGCTGGAGGTTCTGAAGCACATCCCGCCAGTAAAAAAGCTGCAACACAAAAAACCAAGACCACCCATCGTCGGTATGGCGGATGCAGCATATATTTAACCATCCCCTTTCATCTCCTCCCACATCCAAAATTGGATTAACTAAGCTGATTATACAACTTTGGATTAGTATTGAATAGTGACAAATTACATTATGACAAATTACATTATGAAATCTAAAAATAATCCTGCGTTTGAAGTTTATTTCCAGATGTTTATAATAAACCTGTCAGGATATCCTGATGATCCCACTTCCTCAAGGCCCATTTTCCATTCTCAGGGGTAGCGCGACCTTCCAGGTCAACAAATTCAGTAGAAGACAAAGCCCCATGAATATTCTTTTCCAGATCTGAAAGCGCATCGTCTGACCATCGCAGCATCCCTTTTTCCGCCAATGCGGCCAGGGTTAAATTGTGAAGATGCAAATAAGGCAGGGGTTCGGCGTTCTTTTCCAGGATTTCACGGATCACTTTGCTGGTGTAGCGCACATCCAGCGAGAGCGGCTTTTTGATATGAACCCGGGAAGTGTCTCCAACCTTTTTTTTATCACGGGCGCTTTCGTCCATTTTTTTCCATAAGACCTGGACCGGTTCTGATTCACCGCGCATAGCAAGACCTGTGATCTTAAAACGTGCGGATTGGGCGGCGAGGAAAACAGCACTGATAAAAGCAGGTTCTGGTTCAGACAAAACACCAAAAAACGGGGTTTCAGGAGTCATGATTTCCAGCAAGTTATCAAAGAGTGCTTTTAATGCGACAGCATGCCATTGCCAGTCATAACGTTGACGGCGCAGAACAGACTTGAATGGCCCAACCGCAGCATGGCCCCATAACCAACCTGACCAGAGTGCAGAAAGTGTCCAAAAAGCCTGGTTTGGGCGTGGGATGGCAGAGACAACCGCTTTGATGGGTATCTCTGCCAACTCAGACACCAGATTTCGCAAAGGGCCTTCAAAAACGCATAGTCCTCCGCTTTCAGGTGGTTCCTGAGGCCAAATCTTGAGAGGAATTGGCTCTTCAAGCGAAGCCCAGGCTTTTACACCAGCTTCAAGTGCCATCCAGATATTATTTTCGCGATAAATGGGTGGAAAAGTCAACTGTCGAGGACGCGGGCGTTCCGTTACATGGGGCCAAAGCGAATTAGAACTATCTGCCGCATAGAGCAGGAGAGCACTCATGCAGCGCTTGCGTTCATCCGAGACGGATAAGAGATCGAGACGGTTGACAATCGTGCCAATGGCATAAACTGCGCGTGGCGGATAAAAGCTGAGTGCAACCTGGGCAGACAATCGATCAGGATCCTGTCCTGGCACCACCCGTTCCAACACACGCGAACGATGCAATCCATCGGTAAGAGCCCAGCGAGCGGCATTTTCCTGATCGGCCAAAGTAGCAGGCTGCTCTCCACCGTTCCCACAGCTGCAATTAAATATTCGACCGGTCAACATGCCCGTTTTCGCATCCCACAAAAACGCCTCAGCTGCAAGTTCACGCTCGCAATTATCACAGCGGGTAAAATACATCGACTGCAAATGGGTTTCCAGGCGTTTGCCTTCCTTGCGAGCAGCAGCCAGATCGGCCAGTGCAGCCTGCAAATCGGTCAGTTTTGGAGGGTGGGCTGCCAGGTCGAGTAAAAAACGGCTGACAGGGTTACCTGCCGCCACCAATACCCGGTGCCCGGCACGCGCCATCTCAACCGCCAGGCGAGGCGATGTGGCAAAGGGATCAAGAATCCAGGCTGGAGATCGATCCAATCCAGCAATATAGGTCCGGGCAATGCCATCCGGGATAAGCGGCATAAAACGGGTTAGGGGACCGGGCAAATCCAGCTTACCTGTTGAAAAATACTGCATGGAAGTATCCATAACTCAAGTATAGCGCGATTGGGGTATTC
>CAZLJB010000216.1:4273-5916 GCA_964559195.1 uncultured Anaerolinea sp.
GAAAAATACTGCATGGAAGTATCCATAACTCAAGTATAGCGCGATTGGGGTATTCCAGCCGTTCTGAAACAGATCTAGTGGAATGGATTGGAAATCATTTTTTACCCGCCGTTATTGAGTAAATGGTCACAAAGGTAGCGGGCTTTTTGCTTGGGTAGAGCAAGGATTTTTATTTTACTGTGTCGAAAAACCTGGGATACATTAAGCCTGAACCCAACCATCCAATTACCCGGCTGGTCTGTTGCCAAAAGATTGGATATGAACAGGTCGGGAATTAATAAATAGGTTAAGACTTGTCCATCGTTTTCACCTCCAATAGCAAAATTTCATGTGGAAGGAGCTCAAATTGATACTTTCGGGCGGAAAATTCCTTCCGACCAGCGCTATCAAGCAAGACGACAACCGTATCCAGGCGGGCATCCGGGGGCAAACTGACCAGCCGGGTGGCTGCACTAAAATTCAGATAGACCAGGATGCGCTGAGATTGGTCAGCCTGATCACACAGTTCTCGTTCAAAGGCCAACACCCCGGTATCCGTACGAAAGATGGAGCGGAAGGTGCCAGAACGCAAGGCTGGCGTGGCACGGCGCACTGCAATTAAGCGTTGAGTAAAATTCAGGATGGAATTTGGGTCATCCTGTTGAGCGGCAACATTTCGACTAACATAGTCAGGATGAACTTTCAGCCAGGGTTTCATAGTGGAGAAACCAGCCCATTGAGCAGCGCTCCACTGCATAGGCGCACGACACCCATCGCGGCCCTTAAAAACAGGCCAGTATTTTTTACCCGGTGGATCCATGATCTCGTCATATTTCATCGACAGATCACGCATTCCGATTTCATCACCATAATACAAAAAGGGTGTGCCGCGCAAAGTAAGCAGCAAGCTTATTGCTATTAGGGCCTGTTGGTCATGCTCGCCACGGGTATACCGGCTTGCAACGCGGGGTTTATCATGGTTACCAAGCACTGTGGTTGGCCAAACACCGGCAGCGTCAAAAAGTGAATCCCTATGAAGAATACGATTTAATATCCAACCAGGACTCCAGGGAAAGAGTAGCTCTGATTCAAAAAAATCAAAACTAAACGCTGCATGCAGGCGGTCGTTTCCAACATACGTAATGGCTTTTTCGGATGTGACGTAAGTTTCTCCAACAGCGTAGCACTCCGGGTAAGAATCAAGCAGCCGACGAAGTTCCAACAAAAGACCGGCCATTTCTGGTTGGTTCATATCATAAATATGTTTCTGGCGGTCAAAAGCGCGCAGACCGAACCTAAACGGGTTGTTTTGAAATTGACCATCTTTAAAAAAAGCATTGAAAACATCCAGTCGAAAGCCATCAACACCCCGCTCGAGCCAAAAACGAAATACATCCATCAGAGCCTGGCGTACTTCGGGATTCCGCCAGTTAACATCAGGCTGTTGCTTTAAAAAAGAATGCAGATAATACTGACCTGTGAGTGCATCATATTCCCAAGCACTGCAGCCAAAACTTGCCTGCCAATTGTTGGGAGGCTGCTTCCCAGGGGCAGGATCTCGCCAAATATACCAATCACGCCTGGGGTTATCGCGACTGGCTCGCGATTGTAAAAACCAGGAATGCTGGTCAGATGTGTGATTGAGAACCATGTCCAACACCACA
>CAZLJB010000217.1:0-5914 GCA_964559195.1 uncultured Anaerolinea sp.
ATCGACGAAGCCCACTCCAGCCAGGGCGGCAAGACCTCCGCGGCCATTTCGATGGCATTATCCACATCCGGCACCGAAGACGATAACGAAACCGCCGAAGATACCATCAACCGTATCATGGAGTCACGCAAGCTGCTGCCGAATGCCAGCTACTTTGCCTTCACCGCCACCCCCAAGAATAAAACCCTCGAAATCTTTGGCGAAGTCTGGTCTGAAGGTGGGCAAAACAAACACCGGCCCTTCCACAGCTACACTATGAAGCAGGCCATTCAGGAAGGTTTTATTCTGGATGTGCTGGCGTACTTCACACCAGTAGCCAGCTACTATAAACTGATCAAGAAGGTCTCTGGTGACCCGGAATATGATCTCAAACGCGCCCAAAAAAAATTACGCCGCTATGTCGAAGGCCACGAATACGCCATTGGCATCAAAGCCGCAATCATGGTGGATCACTTTCTCGAGCAAGTCATTGCCTATAACAAGCTTGGCGGGCAGGCGCGCGCGATGGTCGTCACCAGTGGAATTGAGCGCGCCATCCAATATTATCAGGCCATCAACAGCTATTTGCTCGAACTCAAAAGCCCCTACCGTGCTATTGTGGCTTTCTCTGGTGAGCATGATTACGGCGGTGGCAAGCTCACTGAAGCTTCGTTGAATGGTTTTGCCAGTACCCTCATCCCCGAAAAAATCATCGAAGACCCGTACCGTTTCCTGGTCTGCGCCGATAAATTCCAGACCGGCTATGACGAACCGCTGCTGCATAGCATGTATGTCGATAAAATTCTTTCCGGCATCAAAGCCGTGCAGACGCTTTCGCGCCTAAACCGTGCCCATCCCATGAAGAGTGACGTCTTTGTGCTCGATTTCCAAAACGAGATCGAACCCATCAAAGCCTCTTTTGCAGATTACTACCGTACCACCCTGCTGGCTGACGAAACCGACCCTAACAAATTGCACGATCTGAAATCCGCGCTGGACGCACACCAGGTTTATTCCGATTATCAAATCGAAGCATTCGTCGAACGTTATCTCGCAGGCGCAGCGCGTGATCAGCTGGACCCGCTCCTGGATGCCTGTGTGGCCGATTACAAAAACGAGCTG
The DNA here is from genome assembly GCA_964559195.1 of uncultured Anaerolinea sp. Lineage (GTDB taxonomy): Bacteria > Chloroflexota > Anaerolineae > Anaerolineales > Villigracilaceae > UBA5195. The sequence goes on from CAZLJB010000217.1 coordinate 1,102, forward strand.
GATGAAGATGGCCAGGTCGATTTCAAGAGCAAGGCCAAGATATTCACTCGTACCTATGCCTTTCTAGCTCTGATCCTGCCCTACAACAACGCTGGCTGGGAAAAACTCTCCATCTTCCTGAATTTTTTGATCCCCAAATTGCCCGCACCCGTCGATGAAGACCTGTCCAAAGGGATCCTCGAATCGATCGATATGGAGAGCTACCGTGCTGAAAAAAAGGCAGTCGTCAAAATTACGCTGCCCGATCAAGACGCCGAAATTGAGCCTGTGCCCATGCAGGCCGGAGCACATAAGAATGAACCCGAGCTCGAATACCTCTCCAACATCCTGATAACCTTCAACGATCAGTTTGGCAACATCCCCTGGTCGGATGGCGACCGCATCCGACGGTTGATCACAGAGGAGATCCCGGTCAAGATGGCCGCAGATCACGCCTACCAGAACGCGCAAAATAACTCAGACAAGCAAAACGCGCGCATCGAGCACGACAAAGCGCTGGCGCGTGTCATCACATCCTTACTGAAAGATGATACCCAGCTTTTCAAGCAGTTCTTCGATAATGACTCCTTCCGTGGCTGGCTGGCGGATAAGATGTTCGGGCTGACCTATAACCCGCAAAACCTGACGAATCCGAAAAGCATCTGACCCCTGGTCTGCCCGCTAAAATTAAGGGAACAGAAGATTTTTGACAATAAGCTTTCGATCATTTTTTAATGAACTAACATAGGATATGAGAATAAATTTGTAAAGTCTTTATAAACTTTTCACAAAGATAATCAGGTTCCTGCTATTTTAATATTTACGCTTCTGCGGTATCAACTGAATAAACAATTATATTATTCGAAAATACACCTCCAAAGCGCGCAAAACCAGCTATGCGTTGAAACACATCCAGGGCCATTCCTACTTGATGCTCATCACCTGCCAGGGTTACAACTTTTTTGATGGCAGCTATACGTTTCGGGATGTTTTCCCTCATCCCGGGGTAAGGATAATGAAATAAGTTCAGAGCAGGGAAATCGCTTGTTCTTGCAAGCATTTCAGCCGGGGTCAATCGCACAAATGCGCTCAAACCCCGATCAGTCGTTGGCTGTTAACCAGCGCGGCCGTTCCTGCAAAAAGGAAGGGCCGCGCTTTATTTCATAAATTATTTTTTGTTTAGTTTTCGTTCAAGAAGGAAATATTGGGTGGACCATCCACACCGGCCTTCTCCATGGCTGCCCGAAGTTCGGGGGAGTGGGCGAATTTTTCAGCGTTGGCCAGCGAATCCCATTTGAAGATCAGGGTTAAACGGTTGGGGTCAGCTGCATCGTGATAAATCTGGTCTGTCAGCTCGCCGCTGGATTTGCGGAAGCCTGCCACAGAGTCGAAGACCTTTTTCCAGGCTGCGAAATCTTTTACCTTGTGTTGAACCATCATACTTGCCATATTTATTTTCTCCTTGTAAATTGATGCAACCAATAAGCCGAGTCAATAAAACACGCGTATACAGGATAATTAATATCTGTAATGTCCAATATTGTATCTCTTACCAACCCGAAAACCATTAAAATGGGATGAGAGTATCCTACCTGTGAATTGAAAAGCAAGGTAGTCTGTGCCAGACCATGGACAGATGATCATGCTTTTTCCTTTTTTTTGTGAGCCGCTATTCGTCGTTCAGCTGGTATAAGTTTTTTTAAAAGGCTTTTTTCATCAATTGCGCGATTGGCAGCAGTACCAACCATCCTGTGAAACTGATGGGATACATGTCCACCTGGAATCCCTTGTCTTCCGCTAATGACATTGCCAAATGGGTGTGGAAAGAACTTTTCTGGACAGCCATATTTCCCGAAATGATGAATCAGGCTCTCTCTAGCCGGGTTAATTTTTTTCCAGCTGCACCACCAGCACTGCCGATAGAATTAGGACGCTGCCGGTGATTTGAATCAGGCTCATGCGTTCATTCAAGAAAAAATAGGCTTCCACTGCGGTCATGGCGGGTTCGAGGGTTGCCAGAATATTTGCAATGCTGGCTGGCAGGTAATGCATCGACATATTGTACAGCCCAAAGCCAAGCACGGTTGGAACAAAGGCCAGAAAAATAAGCACCAGCCAGCCGTTGATGGGCAGGTGTGGCAGGAGCGCCTGAATAGAACCTGCTGCACCGGGCAGAATGGGGAACAGGTTAAAGATCATAATAAACACGGAACTAAAAGAAAACGAATACACCATGGAGGTCCAGGGGTTGATGTTTTGGCGGGCGGTTTCTTTGCCAAGCAGGGTGTAAACCGCAAATAATAGCCCCGAAAGCAGACCGGTCGAAACCCCCAGGGAATTCAGCTGCCACATTTGTCGGCTTAAGGCATTTGAAACCAAGACGCAGCCACTCAGACTTAAAATGATAGCCGAAATTTTGGGCAGCCCAAGTTTTTCTTTGAAGACCCACCAGGCAAGCGTGGCTGTGAAGCCTGCCGAACTATATCCAAGCACGGTGGCCACTGCCGCCCCGTTGGCCTGGACCGAAAGCGTCCAGATGGAATTAAACACGGCCAGAATGAACCCGTAAAACAGGTAGAAGCCAATTTGATTAACTTTTATGGAGAGCAGGGAGCGGCGGATCAGGAAGATGGCTGGGAAAAGGGCTGCGCAGACAAACAGGCTGCGCCAGAGTGCCAGCAACAAGGCCGGTATTTTATAGGTGGTGATTAAATAACCCAGCAGGACCCCGGTGGTGGACCAAAAGGTGACCCCGATGATTCCGATTAAGTACCCTTTGGTGAGTCGCGACATATTATTTTCTCGTTTCTTGTGCCAGGGCTGGCTGGAATGTCAAACAGGCTGACAGTATAACCCAACCAGTTGCAAAGCCAGGTTGACTTTTTGCCCAAAAAACGACACGAGCTGATTATTGTGGGCGTTGATCGGCTGGATGGCGAAACGGATTCGATCCATACCCGATACTCGGAAAATTAATGTAATATAATTTCTTATCCGACAGGAATGGCCTGCCTTCACAAAATACCTGGCAAAAAGGAACTCGTCCATGAAAACTGAAACCTTGTTGTTTAATAACCCCGCCACCGGCAACTCGTTTGGTGAAGTTGAGATGACTTCCGCGGATGCGGTGCAAATGGCGGTTGATGAAATGCGGGCATCCTTTCCGGCCTGGAGTTCGAAATCCATCAAAGAGCGTATTCGAATTCTGCGAAAATTCCAGGCCCTGTTGATTGACAGCCGGGACGAGATCACCGCGCTACTCAACCAGGATTGTGGCAAGAGTCGCCAGGACGGTTTGATTGAGCTGTTTGTAACGGTCGATATGCTGGCGCAGTATTGTTCAAAGGCGCCGGGTTGGTTGAAGAAGAAGCGGGTTTCTTCCGGATTATATCTTTTGAAGCAGTGTTTTGTTGAATACAAACCCTACGGTGTCGTGGCAGTCATTTCGCCGTGGAATTATCCTTTGACCCTGGCCCTGCCACCGCTGCTGGCGGCTTTGCTGGCGGGCAATACGGTTGTTCTGAAGCCTTCTGAAGTAACGGCCGCGACCGGTGTTTTGATTGAACGCCTGCTGCAGCAGGTGCCAGAACTGGCGCCTTTTGTGAGAGTGGTACATGGCGATGGCAAGGTGGGCGCGGCTTTGACCCAGGCCAGGCCAGATTTTATATTTTTGACCGGCTCTACCGCCACCGGGAAGAAGATCATGCAGGCCGCCTCGGAATATCTGATCCCTGTGGCATTGGAATTGGGTGGCAAGGATGCCATGCTGGTGCTGGAGGATGCCGATCTGGATCTGGCGGCACGCTGGGGGGTCTGGGGCGCTTTCTTCAACGCCGGGCAAACCTGCATGGCTGTCGAGCGGGTCTATGTGCTTGAGTCGCGTTACGATGAATTTGTGCGCCTGAGCATCGAATACGCGCGCGCGTTCAAGACCGGTTTTTCAACTGAGATCAACACCAACTATTCGATGGGCCCGGTCACCGATCCGCGCCAGGTCAAAGTGATCGACCGGCATCTGGAGGATGCGCTCTCCAGGGGCGCCCAGGTCTTGACCGGAGGTAAGCAGCAAGGCGCCTTCTTCGACCCGATGGTGCTGGTGAATGTGGATCACTCGATGCTTTTGATGCGGGAAGAGACCTTTGGTCCCCTGCTGCCGATCATGAAGGTCAAGGATGAAGCCGAGGCGATCCGGATGGCCAATGACAGTGCCTATGGGCTGGGCGCTTCAATCTGGAGCCGGGATGTGGCGCATGCCCAACGGGTGGCCGGGCAGATCCACGCCGCATCCGTGATTGTCAATGATTGTATTGCCCAGTTTGGCATTCCCATGCTGCCTTTTGGCGGGGTCAAGGAATCCGGTTTTGGCCGGACGCATGGGCAGGAAGGCTTGATGCAATTTACACGGCCCTACAGCTATGCGGTTGGCAACCCGCCCTTCAAATGGGATATTGCCACAATCTTACGAGAAAACGGTCACTATGATCTGGCGACTGCGATCATGGGCGTGGTTTACGGCACATCCATGCGGCAGCGTTTGGAGACGCTTTCCCAGTTATTTAAAAAGAAATAAACCGCCCCGCCCGGTCTGATCAGGAAAGACGGATGGCGACCATCTGGATGTTGGTCATGTCTTCCATGGCGAAACGCAGACCTTCGCGCCCCAGCCCGCTCTGGCGGTTGCCACCATAGGGCATGTGGTCAGCCCGGAAATTGGGTGTGTCATTGATGATGACACCGCCAAAGTTCAGGTACTTGATGGCTTTGAAGACACGGTTGATGTCTTTTGTAAAGACGCCCACTTGCAGCCCGTATTTAGAATCGTTGGCCTGTCGCA
>CAZLJB010000218.1:0-5905 GCA_964559195.1 uncultured Anaerolinea sp.
GTGGTCTGTGCGGGATGGTAAACGGCGTCTTCATCGCGAAAATGAAAATACCGCCATTTATTGCCACACTGGGCATGATGATGGTTACCAAGGGTCTTTCACTGGTCATCTCCGGCTTAAAACCGATCTATTTTAACGACACCCCGGTCTTCAATCAGATCGCCATGGGCTCAATCCTGGGTGAGATCATTCCAGGTTTCAGCATTCCAAACGCAGTCCTGATATTGTTTGCGGCCGCAATTATTGCCAGCCTGGTGCTGACCAAAACCATCCTTGGCCGCTACGACTGCGCCATCGGTTCCAATGAAGAAGCCACCCGCCTTTCGGGTGTCAATGTCGATCGCTGGAAGATTGCAATTTACAGTTTGTGCGGGTTGTTCGCCGGTTTGGCAGGGGTCATTATGGCCTCGCGTTTGAATTCCGCGCAGCCCGCCCTGGGTGCCGGCTATGAATTGGATGCCATCGCTGCCGCAGTGATCGGCGGCACTTCCCTGAGTGGAGGCGAAGGCACCATTGTTGGAACCATTATTGGGGCTTTTATCATGAGCGTCCTGACAAATGGTTTGCGGATCCTCTCCGTGCCGCAAGAATGGCAAATGGTCGTTACCGGCGGGATCGTAATTGCTGCCGTTTATGCAGACATACTACGCCGTCGTCAAAAATAACGAAAATACTTATGTGAGAAAGGAGTAGAAGAATAAAAAACCATCTGCACTTGAACCAAATATCGTTCGTTTTTTCATCCACACAATTCAATGAGGAGAATTATAAATGAAAGCTCAGAAACTGATTTCCTTGATCGTAAGCTTGCTGGTAGTTGCCATGCTGATAGTAGCCTGTGCACCTGCCGCCGCTCCCGCCGCCCCGGCCGCCCCCGCTGCTGCCGCTGCCAAACCCTATATCCCCGTCATTTCCAAGGGTTTCCAGCACCAGTTCTGGCAGGCTGTTAAGAAAGGCGCCGAACAGGCCGCCACTGATCTGAATGTAACCATCACCTTCGAAGGCCCAGAAACAGAAGCCATGGTTGACAAGCAGGTTGAAATGTTCCAGACCGCACTTGACAAGCACCCAACCGCCATCTGCCTGGCCGCTGTAGATTCCAAGGCTTTTATCCCGCTGCTTGAAAAAGCCAAAGCCGCCAACATCCCGGTCATCGGTTTCGACTCCGGCGTTGATAGCGACATCCCCGTCAGCACCGCCGCCACCGACAATGTTGCCGCGGCCGCTCTGATCGCTGACAAAATGGCCACCCTGATCGGCGGCGAAGGCGAAGTTGCGATTGTCGCCCACGACCAGACCAGCCGCACCGGTATCGATCGCGTCAAGGGCTTCACCGATCAGATCACCGCCAAGTACCCGAAGATTAAGATCGTCGACACCCAGTACGGCGGCGGCGACCAGCTCAAATCCACCGATCTGACCAAGACCATCATCCAGGCCCACCCCAACCTGAAGGGTTTCTTCGGCGCGAACGAAGGCTCCATTATCGGTGTACTGAATGGCGTCAAAGAACTGAACATGAATGGCAAAATCGTCGTGATCGGCTATGACTCCGGCCAGCAGCAGATGGACGCCATCCGCTCCGGCGCCGAAGCGGGTGCTGTTACCCAGAACCCGATCGGCATTGGTTACAAATGCGTTGAAGCTGCTCTCAAGGCCTCCAAGGGCGAATCTCTGCCCAAGATCATCGACACTGGCTTCATGTGGTACGATAAAACCAATATCGACGATGCGAAAATCCAGGCTGTTTTGTACAAGTAAGTTTCTTTGAATCAAAAAATGGACTGCCGGTTTCCCGGCAGTCCATTTTTTATTTCAGTCCTGGCAAGTGGGTAAATCACTAAAGTGTCTAAAATAGGATCAATGTCCGCGCTCTGCCAAACAGGCACAGCGCGGACATTGACAAATAATTGGTATTATCCGATAATACCAATTATCACAAAATAAACGGGCGCTGAGTTATGAAAATAAGGGTTTTTCAAAAAGGCTTCAATTATTCTCAAGATGGGACCGGCAACCGACTGGTCTACCACCTGCAGGGCTGTAATATGCACTGCCCATGGTGCGCCAACCCGGAAGGGTTGGCCATCCAGGGCTCGCTCTGGGTGAATAATGAGTTTTTAATTGACTCACTTTGCCCTTATGGCGCCATTCGCGCGCAACAAATCAATCGAAGCCTGTGTGAAACTTGCAGCGGCCGGGAATGCATTACCCACCACCGCAGCCGGGGCATCCGGCTCTCACACCAGGAATATGAAATAGATTCCATCCTTGAAGAAGTAAAACGAAGTGCTGCCCTGTTTTACGATGGAGGCGGTGTCACCTTAAGCGGGGGAGAACCAACGCTTCAATTTGAAGCTGTCACGAAATTATTGAGCGACTTAAAAAACTTGGGGATTCATACCGCCATTGAAACCAATGCCAGCCATCCCAGGCTGGATCAGCTCTTTCCCCTGATTGACCTGCTGATCATGGATTTTAAACACTACGACAATGAAAGCTGTGCCAGGCTGACTGGCGTGGGAAATAAGACAATCAAAGAAAACATGCTGAAAGCGCTCAACCAGCACAAAAATATACTGATTCGGATCCCGGTCATCAAGGGTTTTAATGATGCGGAGAAGGACATCCGGAATTTTGCTGCGTTTTTCAGTCAGCAAAATATGTCCGGCACCTCATTTGAATTCCTGGCCTTCCACGAATACGGAAAAATTAAATGGCAGCAGTGCGGGCTGCCTTATACTGTGCAGGATGGTTTCGTTGGATCGGAAACAATTGGTGAGTATGAAAGAATATTTGCCGAAAATAATTTACAGTTGGCCCACACTTAAGGAGGCATGCAATGATCATTGAGGATATTTATTGCCAGGCAGCATTGGACGAGATGGCACATGAGCTTTTTGCAGAAGAACGCCAACGGAACCGACTGGATGGCTGGTTTATCGCGAAAGAAATCGCGCGCGAGTGTGACGAAAAATACCGCACTCTTCCTGCCTCCCTGAAAGCCGCCGAAACCCTGCGTGAGATCATTAAACAAATTCCGCTTTCCATCAGCGAAAGCGCAATTTTTGCAGGCACGCAAAACGATGCTTTTGCCAGGTCTTATGCGCTGATCAACCCGACCTTCAGGGTCGACTCTTTCAGCGGCTATTGCGATCCGGCAGCTGTTTTTAATGACATCCAACCCGATCAAGAATTTACCGAAGAACGCATTAATGCGCTGAGAACCTATACCCTCGAGACAGCCTTTGTGCAGAACCTGAAAGAAACCTACAAAAAGGTGGAAAATGATACCTGCGAGGCGGTTTATTTTATTGAGCAGGTAACCGGACATCTGATCCCAGACATCAAGCCGATCTTATCGCTTGGGATCGAAGGTCTAATACAGCAAATTGATGCAAAAATCCAGGTCAGCCCGGATCCTGATCGCCAAACGTATTTAAAAGCCATCCGGATTACGCTGGAATCTGTACTGATCCTGGCGGGCCGCTATGCGGAATGCGCCCAACAGTTGCAAAAAAATGAAACCCGCCGTTCGCGCACCAGAATGCTGAGGCTGATGGAAGCCACCCTTGGCAAGGTCCCCGCCCAGGGCGCAAGCAACCTGTATGAGGCTATCCAATCCTTTATGCTGGTCTGGCAGGTGATGTGCCTGGAGCAGGCGCCCAATCCGTTTGCTTTTTCGGTTGGGAATGCCGATCGCATCTTTGAACCCTACCGGGCCGCTGGGGAAACTGGCCGCGAAATTACTTCAGCTCTTTTTAAAAACCTGCTGGTCTTCTTCAATGTGGGTGATCGAAGTTGGGCCATTTCGCAAAACCTGATCGTCGGCGGAAAATCAAAGACGGGTGCAGATCTTTCAAACAAATCGACCTATGCTCTTTTGGATGCTTATTATGAAATGAACCTGCCCCAACCAATTCTTTCAGTTAAGCTTCACAAAAATACACCCGCTGATTTTTACCGCAGCCTGGGACGGTTTTTATTCACCCCGGGCGTGCTGACCCCTTCATTCTTTAATGACGATTCGCTTTTCCCGATCCTGGCAAACGCGGGGGTTGAAGAGAACGATCTTGAAAATTACTCAATTGCCGGCTGCCAGGAACCCCTGATCATGGGCATGGATAACGGCAATACCACCAACAGTTGGCTAAATCTGGGAAAAATCCTGGAATTAACCATTCATGACGGAGTTTCATCGATCACCGGCCGGCAAATCGGCCCTCGGAATGAGCAGGACGCAAAAAGCAGGCTGGCCAACCTCAGACCGGCTTTTTATCAAAATGCGGCGTTTTATGTAGAGCGCATGGTTAAATCGGCCAATCAGCTTTCAGAAGTGCTTTCACTGTTACCGGTGCCTTTTACTTCTGCACTGATGGGAGGTATTGAGAGCGCCGTGGATCTCCGGGATACCCACCAACAAGGCACGAAGTACAACGGCAGCGGCTGCCTGATCCATGGGCTCTCCACCATTGCCGATTCGTTTACAGCCATTGATATATTCCTGGCGGAACGACCGCAGCAGGCTGACAGGCTGATCGCGGCCCTGGCTTCCAACTTCGCCGATGACGAGGAGCTCCGCCAATATTTACTGACCTGTCCAAAATTTGGCAATAATATTGAAGATGTGGACCGGGAAGCCAGCGAGATTGTAGTCCGGATCAGTGAGCTGGTTGCCAGTCAAAAGAATTATCTTGGAAATCCCTTCCGCCCGGATTGGAGCACGCCCTCCACCCACCTGCTGTATGGCTATTGGGTAGGCGCCACGCCGGACGGCAGAAAATCAAGGGAAATGCTGGGCTATGGCATTGATCCCCTGTACGGGGAAGCCCAATCAGGCCTGGGTTTTCGGGTGCTTTCCAGCCTGAGGCTGCCCTTCGAGCGCATGAACGGAGGTTACGCCTCCCATTTCGGGATCGATCCGAATCATTTTTCCGGAGCTAGCTTTGAAGAAAAAGGTCTGGAATTCAGGGACAAGATCATCAGCCCGCTTTTCTTCAATCCGATCAATAAAAACATCGCTCCGTTTTATCTATATGTCAATGTGACCACACCCGAGATTCTGCGACAGGTACTGGAAAATCCCCAAAAATACGCCCCGAGCGGTGTATACATTGTGCGCATTCACGGCACATTCGTAAACTTCCTGAATTTGTCTCCGGATATCCAGGAAGATATAATCAAACGGCTGGATCTAAAATCGACCAGTATCTCACGCTCACCAATCAGCCGACAGGAAGAACAGTCCGTCCTGACCAGATAGGTTGATCAGCAACCCACAAAATAGCGGATATCAACAAACGCCATGGAAGACAATATTCTTTACCTGTCTCTCAAAAACAAAATTCAAGAAAAAATATTTAGCGGCTTTTATAAAGAAGGCGAAAATCTTCCGACCGAACGCGTCTTATCCTCAACCTACAACGTGAGTCGCGTCACGGTTAGAAAATCGCTCGCCCTGCTGGAACAAGACGGAATGTTAGAAAGAGTTCAAGGCAGCGGCACCCGGCTGAAGTTCCAGGAAACTGGCTACAAAGGTACGCTGGACATCATTGCTCTGCTGGCGCCCGCCCAAAAACCTTTTTTTTCCACTTTTATTGAACACTTCCAACGTTGTGCCGAGAAAAACGATGCGCTGGTACTTTTCAAACAGAACAGCCCGGATGAAAGGGTGGAAGACAGCCTTTTCAAACTGCTGCAAAAAAATATTCGCAATGTGGTTATCTGGTTGGAGGATTTACAGCTTGACGGGGAATACGTGCGCCGGCTGCGTGCGCTTGGGCTGAACATGGTCTTTTTTGATATCATCCTGCCAACGGCTTATGCCGATTGTGTCTTATTGGATAACCGCCAGGCGATTACCAGCCTATATACCTTTTTAAAAACCAGGGGCATTGCCAATATC
>CAZLJB010000219.1:0-5901 GCA_964559195.1 uncultured Anaerolinea sp.
AAAACGATTGGTCTGTTAGATACCTGGCAGATACTGGCCGGCGTGGGACTGGGTCTGTTGGCCAGCTTGGGGGCATACTTGCTCATTTCACAATCGCCTGTAGACTATCACCCCGACTGGCGCACAGAAGCGCTATGGTTAGACGCTGCCAGCCTGGTCGGCGGGCTGATTCCGGTCGTGCTGGCCAATCGCGAAGTATATTTCCCGTACTACTCGCGCTATTCCATCATCAGCTCGACCGGCGCAGTCATACTGTTGGTGACTGTCATTTTTTGGCTGCCCTATAAGTTCTGGCGGCAGGCCGCGCTCTCAACATTCGTGCTGATCGCAATGCTGACCCATTTCGGCAATTCAATCAGTGTCGCGCAAGAAAGCGCAGCCATGAATCAGTTCTGGTGGCAGGTGGCCTGGCGCATCCCCATGTTGGAAAAAAATACCACCTTGATTGCCAGCTATCCGGTTATCTCCATTTTGGAAGATTATTTCGTCTGGGGGCCGGCCAACCTGATTTATTACCCCGCAAAGGTGAACCCTGGCATGCAGCCCGCGGTTTACGCCGCTACCCCGAGTGACGAAACAACCCAAAAAGTCCTGAATCAAGAGCGCCAGGTATATGACAAACGGCGCAATATAGTCACCTATGCTAACTATCGCAACATGCTCCTGCTCACACAACCAACGTTAGCTGCATGTGTACGCGCAATCGATGGCACACAACCTGAAATTTCGTCAAATGACTCTCCAAATGTGATCAAGATGTCGCCATTTTCTGAATCTGATCATATCCAGCCGACGGATAATCTGACAACTCCACCCCAGGTCGTTTTTGGATCAGAGCCACCCCGAACCTGGTGCTATTATTATGAGAAAGCCTCGCTCGCCCGCGATACCGGTGCCTGGAATGATGTGGTTGCTTTGGGAAACACAGCCTACGCAGCTGGCTTTTCACCATCCGATCCGATTGAATGGATGCCTTTTTTACAGGGCTATGCAGTCCAGGGCAACCTCGCGAAGCTAAATGAAATCGCGCTCGTCCTTTCGGATAAAAATTATCGTCAAGATGCCTGCCGTATCCTGCAAAACACACCCGCTATAAGCAGCCCCGTCCTTGAAAAAATCAAAATCCTTTTTTGTGGAACTTAAACATAGGCCCGGGAATTCCAAACCTGGAAACCGATCAGGACGAAGGTAATATTAACTGCAGCACGCTGCCCTGACCCGGTCACGCACACTCACTTCCAGCCTGCCCCCGCTTTTTACAGCCTTGATCTGCACCGTTCCGCTCGAATGTTTGAGCGCATTATCCAACCCAATCAATAAAACCTGCTTGAAGGCATCCCGGTCACCTGAAATTGATACATCTTCCGTCTCCAGGCTGATCTCGCGCTGCGTTCCATTTATTTACTTATTGCGGCAAGGTTGCGCGAATTTCTTCCATCCCATAATATGATTCGGCACAGGCATTGATCCAAAAAGTTGGTTTTTCCTTTAAATCTCGGGTATGACCAATATACTTACTGTCGATCCCCTTAACATCAATCTGAAGGATGCCCTGGGCTTTCGCATTTCGAATGGAAATATCCCTCGCATCCCAGGCGGCTGCTCTTTCAATATCCCGAGGCAATTCTGATAAATTGGCCCAGATTGGCCGAATTGTGTATAAGATCGGCACAAGCATGCATACCAATAAAATAGAAACGTGTTTTTCCTTCAACCGAGGTATCAAAAGATTTCCGAGAACTCCAAAAATCAAGGCGATAGCGAAATTGAGTGTAAACCGGGCAAAAATCAAACCACGCGGTGCAGGCGGACCTTTTTCAATATAAACTGCCGGAGCCTGGCTGACGGCAATCAAAATAATCGAAACGATTACAACAACCAGGATTGTCACTAAACTTTTCGATAAATTGAAATTATTTTTCAAACCAATCGGAACAAACAAAATGGGCATCAGAAAAAACAGGCTGCTGAACATTGAATAAGGCAATATTAAACCGCGTATCGACGAAAAAACGAAATCGAACGTAAAGCGGATGGATAGAAAAGGCACCAACCATGGTTTTGTCGGATCAGGATAGTTTCCAACATACCGTAGGGCATTCGCAGGGGATAGGAGTAACACGACTGTAGCCAGCAATGAAAAAATGACCACTGTACTGGCCGGAATGATGAGTCGTTTTGCCCAGACAGACGATCTTAAATACAGGATTACCCCTAACAAAATAAAACTTGAAGCTGTAACCAGGAATATATTGCCACCTTCTGAAAACCCGCCAGCAATAAATGCTAACGGAGCCAGCAAAATAGTTACAGCCAGGGCATGTTTTTCATAGTTCAATTGCCACACCAACAGACCAATGATAAAAAGCGATAAAATTAATGGCGTCGTATAAGGCAAGATACCGGTGCGCCAATATAATATTTGAAATTGATTGGGGGCCAGGTACAAAGAATAGTACTCAATCACGGCAGACGCAAAAATGATGACTGCCCTGGATGCATTCAATTTAATAAAACGGTTAAGCCCATCCAAAATCAAGAAAAGGCCGCCAAACCAGCCTGTCACAACCAAAAAAGCGGTAATTTTGACACCCAATAATCCAAGTGATGCCAACAAACCAGAAAAAAATGTCAGTGAAAATCGATTTGATGCGTAATGTGTGATAAAGGTATAGCCTTTTAGAATCCCCAGGAGGCCCATTGTCTTATAATCCGCGTTATAACACCAATCATCTGCCCAATAGCGGTTAAAAACTCCTCGGTAAATAAATAAAAACAAGCCTGAAAAGAAGATGCAGATCCCAAACGTTAAGATAATTCCCCTGATATTTTTCAAGAACACTAACTCCTATTATTAATTTCTAAATCCTGACAGGCTATTTTCAAAGATAAGAAAACATCCCTTAAAAAGAAATGAAGCTGTTTTTTTATCCAACAAGGCAACTGTCAACCATAGAGTTTTCACGGGAAAATCACCCGTAAAAACTCTATAGCTGAGAAAACCAGCGATCTATGTCCGTCCAGTTAGTAAGCCGCTCTAAACCTTCCAATCCGTCCAATTCGTGCTATTGTTCCTGAGCGCGATCCAGGTTTCTGAGAGATCCGGCGCACCGGGCAAGGTCCGGCCCCAGATCCCGCCTTTACCCAGTTTCACCTGGTCAATCACCACGGTTTCATTATAAGTTTTATAGCCCACCACTGCAAAATCCGATCCGGCACCTGAGCGCACATTCAACCTGGGGAAGCCCTTGATCTTGACCGCCATTGGCAGCAAATCATCCACGCTGACCAGGTTGCTCATATCAACCCACCAGGTGCCATCAATGATCGGCACATAGACCGGTTTGGCGCGTTCGCCATAACCATTGGCCTTGTGATAATCATAGACCATGTGAACCAGGTGCGGGGTATCGTAAACCGAAAGCGTGCTCAGCTTGTCCATCGGCGCGCCTTCCACCCGGCCCCACGAGCTGTTCGCATCCGGTACGCCATCCAGAATCTCTTCGACCTTCACCACGTTACGCCCGGGCCACAGCAAGCCAATCCACTTGATGACACTGCCATCCAGACCCTTGCTTGGGCCCCAATTGGGGCTCGAAATCTGGTCCACTGCGGGTGGATTGGCCGTATTCAAGCGCGCAATGGTCGGTTTCAGGCTGGCCCAAGTTACGCGATCCAGGTTGTCACCCAGGCGGCGCGTGCGGCTCATGGGCAGGGTCAACGGGCCGCCCCCACGATCAAAGAAATTCGAGCTTGCGAAGGTATACAGCCCGGAACCGGTCGTTTGCGAGAGTGGTGCGGTGCCATGCGGCACATACACCGAGAGCGCATCCACCCTCACCAGGCCTTCCAGCGGCAGCCACAGGCGTTCCGAATTGGTACGCGCCATTACCAGGGTGCGAATATTGCCAACCGGCGGGCTTTCAAGCGTGCCATCATTACGGATCACGCCAAAGATGTGCATGGTGGCCGGATTATAAAACTCACCCACCAGGGCCGGCGGGGCTTCGTCATTGTAAAGGGTCTTGATATAAGCCCGCCCATCAATAATCTCGGTCACTTCCACTATGTTTCCGGCAAAAGTGAGTTGTTCCACCTGCGGCCAGGCCCCACGGTTAAGCCAGCCATTATAAGGCTTGCGAATAAAACGAGCGGCATTGACCGTGTTGATCGCATCGATAAATTTCACCCAAGCCGCCGAAAGCGTAACGTTTCCGGTGCCGCCATTGATCCGCACGGTTTCCGGGGTTGCATCCACGGTTGCCAGGGGGCGCGGTTTGTAGCCATACTTGGCCAGCTCGGTATCATGCAGAATGCGGTAGTACTTGCTAGTTACCGGAGGTGGGAGCGGTGTCAGGCTGAAGTAGCTCGCCAGCTCCTGCTCTGTCCCAAAGAAAATATTAACGTCGATTGGCTTGGCGCTGCCCGGCAGCACCAACACATCCCCACTGAACTGCCACAATTTCACCGGCCCGGGTGCCGTAGTAACATTAAATGGTTTATCCAGCTTGTCCAGCCGGTTCTTCAAATCGTCCCAGGTCTTTGTATTTTTAAAATAGGTTGCATAATCCGGGTACTGCGCCCACCAGTAATCTTTCTTGGGCCAGGTTGCAATGTAGGGCAGAAACCACTGCCCGGTATAGATGATGATTTTCCAACGCACCTTGCACAGTTCAAGGAAATTTGCGACTTCCACCGCATAAGTCGATGAAGGATAACCAGTCTTGCGGACTTCCAGGTCAACTGCCAGGCCCTTGACCTCGGCCGGAACATTGGCCGCCAGCCAATTGAAATTGGCCGTGCCATCCACCCACGGGTTGTATACAAAATAGGGGAAGCGCACAAAATTTTTGGCTTCGCCCCACTGCTTCACAAAACCCGTATCCATGTGGTGCCCACCGTTCATATCATTTAAGCGAATCCCCATTCCAGCCACACCGTTCGCCTTCAAGACAGCTTCGTCAATCTCAAGCTGCCCTTCCCACACATCCACTACCAGGCAAGTATTTGGTTTCATTCTTCCTCCATCCTGCAGCGCATGCCTGCCCAATCATTCCAGGCACGACAACCCGAATCTGATCACACATCCCAATAATCTACAATAGATAGTTTCGAAACAAAGCAAACCACTGCAATAGAACACGGAAGCCACGCATATACAAACTTACGGTCATCCAACCTGATCTGCGTCCCTTTTCAAATTTCTTCCGGTCTCAATACTCTGACTCAATCACTACCATTTTATTTTACATTACCTTTTCAAAATTACACCAACTTGAAAAATTCATTCAAGCATTTTAAATCAGCCAATCCGTCCAATTCGTACCGCTGCTGCGCAGCGCAACCCAGTTTTCAGGTGAACTGCCTGAAATCCGTCCCCACAGGCCACCCTTGCCAATTTTTACCTGGTCAAGGATCAGACTATCGCCATATTTTCTGGCACCAATCACGACCATATCCAACCCAGGACCAGAACGCACATTCAAAGTCGGGTTGGCCCTGACCTTGACGACTTTCGGCAGCAGGCTGTCAAGACCAGCGAGTTTGCTCATATCCACCCACCAGCTCCCATCCAGGATCGGCACAAACACCGGTTTAGCGCGCTCTCCATATCCATTAGATTTATTATAGTCATATACCATCTGAACCACGTCCGGGTTGTCGTAGGCACTCAGGCTGCCGGCCTTTGCCAGCGGCACACCTTCCACCCGGCCCCACCAGTCTGGCGCCCCCAAATCACCGGGTTGCACTTCTTCAATTTTCACCACGTTCCGACCAGGCCACAACAACCCGAGCCATTTGATGATATTTCCATCCAGGCCTTTGCTGGCACCCCAATCTGGTTTCGCGATCATATCAACCGCAGCCAGGTTTGAAGCGTTCAGCCTGGTCAGGGCTGGC